>NZ_JBLIWA010000015.1:143760-197314 GCF_047525675.1 Streptomyces sp. 796.1
GTCCACGTACCGGCTGGTTGATACAGCCACGACGTTAATGCGCAGGCAACCTGACGACCATGGCCCGGACTGGCCGCAACCGGCGTGGCCGCTCGCGGCCAACGCCCCACGGGCCCCACCGGCCGCACGCACGCGACCTGGTCCAGCGGCCGGACACGTCATATTGTCAGGCGCATGTCCATTGATTCTCGTACGTCACGCGGCGCCGAGGGTCACCCGGCCTGCACATGCCTCCGACCGTTCGGGGCCGGTCGTCCCTTCGCTGACGCGGCCGAGGCCAAGGGCGTGTACGGGACGCTCGTACGGCAGACCATGGGCGCGCCACCACAGGGCGACGAGGGCTGCGGCCCGCTGGCGGACGGCGTGGCGCGCTGGTTGATCGAACGCCGGCTGCTCAGCGACGACGGGCACGCGGTCCGCTCCGTCGAGCGGGCGCTCGACGAACTCATCGCGCTGCAAAGGCGACGCCTGCGCTCGGCTGCCGCCTCGCTGGACGCCGGGTTGCGCGCCATCGACGACGTGGCGGCGCTGCTGCCGTCGACCCGCGTCGAGGGCGCACACACGGCCGAGGTGGAGTTCTTCCAGGACCGCGACCTGTTCCGCAAACGGCTGCGCGAATTCGACGCGTTGGGGCGGGAGGAGGTGGTCGTCATGCGCAAGTCGCTGCCCGACGCCAAGGTGCTGGACGCCAGCCTCGTCAATGACCTGCACATGTTGGAGCAGGGCGTGCGGTGGCGGATGGTGGTCGCGCCGGCGGTCGTCCGGGCCCCGGTCGCGCGCCGCTACCTGGCCACCCTCGCCGAGCGGGGCGCCCGCATCAAGGTGGGCACCGTCGTGCCCGCGCACTTCGCCTCCTTCGACGGCCTGGTCACCGTGGTCTCGCTCGGCGCGGCACCCCGCTTCGACGACGGCGACGCGATCGTGCACAGCCCGCTGCTCGCACGCTGCTTCCAGCAGGTCTTCGAGTACGGCTGGACCGCGGGCCGGCCCTTCCCCGGGGACGTGGCGGCCGATGACGAACAGCCGTACACCGCCCGGGAGCGGGAGATCCTGCACCTGATGGCCCTCGGCGCCAAGGACGAGCGCATCGCCCGCCGGTTGGGTTGCTCGGACCGTACGTTGCGCCGCCTGATCACCCAACTCCTGCACAAGCTCGGCGCGGGCAGCCGCTTCGAGGCGGGCGTACGTGCGGCCCGACTCGGCCTCCTCGACCACGAGGGTTGACCAACCCCGGGGCTTGGCTGGGCTCGGGGGTTGGGCCCGTGTTGGGGGTGGGTGTGGCCCAGGGTTGGCCGCGCCCTGGGAGTCGAGCACGCGCCGGGGTTGGTCGCGCCTGATGGTTGGGAGCGCCCCGGGGCCGGCCACACCCTGAGAGTCGACCACGTCCTGGGGTTGGTCGTACCTCGGTGGCCGGCCCACCGGCGGGGCGGGATGACCGTCGCCGCGACCGCGCCCACCGAACCGTACGGCCCGCTCCGTACCCCTCCGGGCGGCAGCCACCCAGTGTCGCGCGCCCCAGGGCAGCACGCCGGGCAGGGCGACCCGCCACCCCGCGTCGCGCGCCGCCGCGAAGGCGTACCGCACCGGCCCCTGCGTCGGCCGAAGTTCGCGCTCCACCCCCCCGGCGGCAGCCACCACCACCGAGCCCGGCGCGGCGAGAGCGCAGTCCGGCCCCCAAGGCGCCCCGAGCACAGGGCCGCCCAGGACGCTCTTTTCTGAACCGCACATTGACTGAAGGTGAACTGCGGGCGCCTTTATTCAAGGGAGGCTTTTTCTCTCGGTGAGCGGGCAACCCTTCCCGTATTTCGCTCGTCAAACCGGCTGACGAACTCGACCATGCTGCCCGGGAGGTGGACGAAATTGTGTGGGCCAGCGCTTCGGTGTGCGCGCACATCGCCGTCCGGGATGATCTGTGACCGGCGTCACGGAAACGCGCCTGCTCGGCCGGACAGATATTGAGTAGCAGCGTGCAATTCCTTCGCTGAGCCACGCCCCTTTACGTCTCGAAAGCAACCATGCCTTCTCTCACCATGCCCCGAGCGGATGCCATTCCGCGGCAACTCGGGAAGAAACCTGAGCCTTTCCGAGCCATTCGGGCACGGGCCGCCGGCCTGGCCGCACTACTCTCCGCGATTTCGTTGTGCCTCGGTGATGTGATCGCACGGAGTTTCCCTTTCGGCTGGCGCACCCGTAGCGTCAACGACCTGGGAAACCAGTTCATCCCCTATCACGCCCACCTCTGGGACGTGCTGCACGGCAAGGCCGATGGCAATCTCTTCGTCAACTGGCAGTCCGGCTACGGCTCCAGCTTTCTGCCCGATTACGGCACGTATCTGACCAGCCCCTTCGCCCTCCTCGTCGGCGTCTTCCCGCGCGATCAGATCGACCTCGCCGTCTACGTCATCAGCGTGCTGAAGATCGCCACGGCCGGCGCCGCGATGGCCTGGCTGCTGCGCACCGTACGCACCGGCCCCTGGTGGATGGCGGGCGCGCTGGGCGCCTCGTACGCACTGTGCGGCTGGACGCTCGCCGGAGCCGTCTACAACCCGATGTGGCTCGACGGGCTGATCGCCCTGCCGCTGCTGTGCCTGGTCGGCGAGTGGACGCTGGCCGGCCGACGGATGGTGGCGGGTCCGCTGCTGGTCGCCCTCGTGTGGGTGGCGAACTTCTACACCGCCTACATGGCCACCATCGGGGCCGCCCTCATCCTCATCGCCCGGCTGCTCTTCGACCGGCCCCCGCTGGCCGCAGGCGCCCGGCCACAGCCGCCCGCGCACCCCGGCCCCGCCCCGACCGACGGCCCGCACCCGGCGCGCGCCACGGCCGATGGGGAGGCCGCGACGGAAGGGGGCGCGGCCGACGACCCGCCCGCCACCCCGGCGCCGTCCCCGACCGAGGGCCCCACCACCCCCCGCACCGAGCCCGCGGCCACCTCCGCCCCCCAACCGACGGTGCCGAAGCTGCTGCTGCAACTCTGGCGCCCCCTGGTGGCCCTGCTGATCGGCGTGGGCCTGGCAGCGCCGCTGGTCAGCGTCGTCTACGCGGGCACGGGCGAGGCGTACCCGGGCAGCGACACGGAGTTCGAGCCCGAACGGTGGATGGACGTCTTCGCCCGGCTGCTGCCCGGCTCGTACGGCTTCAACTCGCCCGCCCTGTACGTGGACACCGTGGCCCTGCTGCTCGCACTGTCGCTGCCGTTCAACACCGCGGTGCCGCGACGGGTGCGCCTGGGCTGGAGCGGGCTCACCGTCGCGGTGCTGCTCTCCTTCCAGTGGAAGCCGACCCACCTGGCCTGGCACGCCTTCACCACGCCCAACGGCAGCCAGTTCCGGCAGACCTTCGTGCTGTGCGCCCTGCTCGTCGTCTCGGCCTGGCTCTCGGTCAGCCGCGGCCGGCCGTCCTGGCGGGCGCTCGCGGGCGGCGGCGCCGTCCTGGCCGCCCTCTGCTGCACCGCCCGCAACAGTGCGCTCCTGCACTGGTCGCTGCCCATCACGCTGGCCGGGGTCGTCGCCGTGGCCGCCGCGTATCTGTTGTTCAGCGCCGCCGAAACGTACCGGCGCCCGCTACTGGGCGTGCTCGCCGCCCTCGTGCTGATCGGCATGCAGGTCGGACAGTCCACCGCGACCATGGCCGTCAGCGACCGCAAACGCCTCGCCCACATGGACGACTACGCGCCCTGGGGCGACCGCCAACGCGAGCAGCGCGCGGCCATCGAAGCAGCCGACGGCTGGCCCGCCTACCGCACCGAACCGGGCCGCAACCAGACCACGGGGAACGACCCGATGCTGCTCGGTGGGCAGGGCGTCGCGTACTACAGCAGCCTCACCGCCGACGTGCTCAGCCGCACCATGACCGCGCTCGGCGGCGGCTCGACCTCACGGGGCCGCTCCGTACAGAGCCTGGACAACCCGGTCACCGACGTCATCTTCTCCGTCGGCGCCCGGCTGCGCTCCCCGCTCGACCCGCACCAGCGCTGGAACCCGCGCCACCCGGGCCCGGTGCGCACCGTCCGCCAGCCCGTGCCGCCGTTGGTCACCGTGCGCCCGCCCGGCGCCACTCCGCGGTACGGGAAGTCCGCGTTCCGCAACCAGGAACTGCTGCTCGGCGCCCGCGTCTACACCGTCCCCAGCCGCTTCACGCTGAGCATCGGGGGCAACACCGACCTCTCCCGCACCCGCGACGGCAGCTACCGGCTGCCCGCCAGGCACCGCGCCGCCGACCCGACCGGCGAACTGACCACCACCTGCCCCGCCGGCAGCTCCGTCTACCTGTGGGCGCCCCGCTACTGGGGCACCGCGACGCTGCGCGGCGGCAATCTCGAACCGGCCGACTTCCGGGGCGACTACCCCGTCAACCGGACCGCGGCCATCCAGTCACTCGGCCGCGTCCCGGCGGACGGCAAGGTGCAGATCGAACTGGCAGCGGCCCGCGGCGGCTCGGTGCCGCTCGGCGCGGTCGGCTGCCTGGACCGGGTCAAGCTCAGGACCGCCGCCGAACGGCTGACCAGCACCGGCGGCACTGAGATCCGCGTCGACGGCGACAGCATCCGCGCCACCGTGGACCGCGGCAACCGCGGCACCGCGGTCTTCGCCATGCCCCGCATCGAGGGCTGGCAGTGCTCGGCCGGCAACGGCCCGCGCCGCCCCGCCGACTCCTACCTCGGTCTCGTCGCCGTGCAGCTGAGCGCCGACGCGACCTCCGTGAGCTGCTCCTTCACACCACCCGGCCTCAACCGCGGGCTGGCCGTCGGAGCCGGTTCGCTGCTCGCCCTCGTCTCGCTCGGCGCCTGGCGCGGCTGGCGGACCCGGCGCGCGGCCGGACCGGCCCCAGGCCACCCGCAGGCCGCGCAGGCGAGCCATGACTAGCCCGCCCGCCCCCTCTGTCCTTCGGCCCGCTCACCTGCCGAGCAGGCCCGTCGTCCGTGATTCCGTACGGGGAGAACCATGCTGATCTCGATTGTCGTGCCGTGCTACAACGAAGAAGCCGTCATCGACCGCTTCCACGAGCACCTGGCCCTGGAACTCCTCGCCATTGAGCACGAATTCGAATTCGTCTACGTGGACGACGGCAGCAAGGACCGCACGCTGCCCCTCCTCAAGCGGCTCGCAGGCTCGGACGCCCGCGTACGGTACGTCTCCTTCAGCCGGAACTTCGGCAAGGAGGCGGCGATGTTCGCCGGCCTGCGCTACGCCACGGGCGACGCCGTCGTCATCATGGACGCCGACCTCCAGCACCCGCCCGAGCTGGTGGGACGCATGGTCGAGCTGCGGGAACAGGGCCACGACCAGGTGATCGCCAAGCGCACCAGGGACGGCGACCGGGTCACCCGCACCTGGACCGCGCGCGGCTACTACAAGCTGGTCAACAAGCTGGTCGACGTGGAACTCGTCGACGGCGTGGGCGATTTCCGGCTCCTCTCCCGCCGGGCCGTGAACGCCATTCTCCAGCTCACCGAGTACAACCGGTTCTCGAAGGGCCTTTTCGCCTGGGTCGGATTCCCGAGCGTCACCTTCGAATACCGCAATGCAGTACGCGAAGAGGGCCGCAGCAAGTGGACCTTCAGCCAATTGCTCAACTACGGTGCCGACGGCGTCATCTCCTTCAACAACAAGCCACTGCGTGCCGCCGTGTATCTGGGCCTCACGCTGCTTTCCGTCGCCATCCTCTACGCCACCTGGATCGTCGGCACCGTATTGGTCGACGGCGTGGACACGCCCGGCTACGCTACGCTCCTCGTGGTCATCACCGCACTCGCCGGTGTCCAAATGGTCATGATCGGGGTGATCGGCGAATACATCGGCCGCATCTACTACGAGGTCAAGCGCCGCCCGCACTATCTGGTACAGACCACGAATGCCCCGCAGGCGGCCGACCTGAAGGACCTGGTCCGTTGATCACTGGGCAATTCGTACGGTTCGGCCTGGTGGGGGTCATCAACACCGGAACGTACTACCTTAGCTACCTCATCCTGCTGTGGTGGCTGCCCTATCTGGTGGCGCACATCGCGGCCTTCGCCCTGAGCACCATCGGCTCGTACTTCCTGAATGTGTACATCACCTACCGGACGCGTCCGGCCTGGCGCACGTTCCTGCTCTTCCCGCTGACCACGGTCGCCAACTTCACCATCACCACCGGCGGCGTCTACGTCCTCGTCGACCTCGCCGGAACGAACGACAAGGCCGCACCACTCATCGCCGCGGCGGCAGCCGTTCCGATCACCTTCGTGGTCTCCCGCACGATCATGGTGGGCCGCACGCCAGCGCCCACGCCGACCCCGGACGAGGAGCCGGCCCGGGGCTGAGGACGGGGCCCGGCCGGCCGTACCACGGCGACACCTGGACCGTCCGCCGAGTTGGGGGGCGCCAGGTGGCGTCAGGCATCACGCCCGCCGTACGGGACGCTGCCCGACCCTGCTCACGACCCAACTCGCCCGGCTCCGGCTGCCATTGACCGTAAGGTGGCCGGGGCTGGATGTCGTACGCCTCGACGTGACGCCATGTCAGCGGAGCCGGTGAACCCGGAATCCGCCCCGATCCGTGGCGGCCGGCACAGCCGGAAGCGGCCGGGCCTGACGCGGTCCGCGGCCGGCACACCCGGCCTGTCCATTCGGCACGTCCATTCGGCACGTCCGGTCGGCGAGTGACCCGATACCGCCGACCGGTGCGACGGCCGTACGCCCCCTGGTCCCCAAATGGTCCCCAAAACGACCGAAGGCCGGTTTCGGATTTCTCCAAAACCGGCCCTGACCTGCGACTCTCACGAGTCGGGACGACAGGATTTGAACCTGCGACCCCTTGACCCCCAGTCAAGTGCGCTACCAAGCTGCGCCACGTCCCGATGCATCGGACGCCGGCTCCGCGCTCGCGCCGCCGCCGTCGTTGCAGGTCAAGAGCGTACAGCATGACCGCGGTCGATGCCGCCCGCCCCGATGGCAGGTCCGTGCCGACCGTCGGCCGGCGCGGTGGACGGCCCCGTCCCCGCGCCCCGCGCCGACTACGCTCGCAGGCCATGACGTCGAAGCATGACCGCCTGACGATCGGCGAACTCGCGGCCCGCAGCGGACTGGCGACCTCCGCCCTGCGCTACTACGAGGAACTCGGCCTCATCCACGCCGAACGCACCGTCGGCGGCCAGCGTCGCTTCCCCCGCGCCACGCTCCGCCGGGTCGCCTTCATCCGCGCCGCCCAGCAGGTCGGCCTCTCGCTTGAGGAGGCCGGCGCCGCGCTCCGGCGGCTGCCCGAGGAACGGGCCCCCAACGCCGCCCAGTGGAACTCGGTGGCCCGCGTCTGGAGCCACCGCATCGACGCGCAGATCGCCGACCTGGAACGGCTCAAGCGCCGCCTCGCCGGCTGCATCGGCTGTGGCTGCCTCTCGCTGCGCAAGTGCAGTCTCTACAACCCGCAGGACGCCGCGGCCGAGCGCGGCACCGGGGCGCGCTACCTCCTCGGCGACGACCCGGCGACCGAAGGCGACCTGCCCCAGGGCCCGCTAGGACCCACCCGCCGGACCGCCGCCGCACCGGCGGGCGGCGCTGCCGAGCCGAACCGTCGGGCCGACGAAGCACCCGCACCGGGCGCCGCGCGGTCGGCCCCGTCGCCACGCATACCCCTGCCGCGCGCCACGCGCGGCTGACCCGTCGCCCGACGCGACGGGGCGCCGCTCCCCGAGCTGGGGAACGGCGCCCCGTCCGCCGTCACGGTGCCGCTGCGCCGGAGACGGCTCCCGGCTCACTCCGCGCCCCGCGCGGAGTGAGCCGGGGCACACCCTCCCGTACGGGATGCCTCCTCATACGCTGCCGGGCTTGAACACGTCCTGTTCCATCAGCAGCTTGTCGATCCGGGCCTTGTCCACCCGGTTGGTCACCTCCTCGACCTCCTGCCGGTCGCGTACGCACTTGGCCAGGGTGAAGGCGGAGGTGACCACGAAGACCAGGCCGAGCCCGAGGAAGCCACGCTCCCAGGCGCCGACCGACAGCTTGGAGATCCCGTAGGCGACGGCGCCCAGGGAGAGCACGAACGAGAGCGCGGCCTGGATGAAGAACGCGGTGGTCGTCGGGCGCTGAATGGAAGGTGTCGTCATGCACGTAGCGTCGCCGGGTCGTGACGGGCGCACATGAGTACGGTTACTCAACTCGGCCTGAGTGTCACCGCAGGGCCGCCGATCCCCTGCCTGGCGCGGAGATCAACGGCCGGGAAGGCGTGCGCGACCACCCGATGAAGTGCGGTATCGTTCTCGTACGCGCTCGGCCGGGGGGAACCCCAAGGGCCGCAGGGCATCGGGACGTGGCGCAGCTTGGTAGCGCACTTGACTGGGGGTCAAGGGGTCGCAGGTTCAAATCCTGTCGTCCCGACTCGTGAGAGTCGCAGGTCAGGGCCGGTTTTGGAGAAATCCGAAGCCGGCCTTCGGTCGTTTTGGGGACCGGTTGGGGACCATGCCTTGATCGCGGTCAGCGGGGTCACGACGATCGTGCTCGGCGACTGGGTAGTGAAGCGGGCGGCGGTACGCGACCATCTGGAAGTTTCGCCGCGTGCCCGCCGCCGGCTGTGATGCGTGAGGTGCGGGGCGCGGGACCTCTGGGACGAATTTGCCGCAAGGGTGGCAAGCAGAAGCAGTCATGAAACGGAATGCGGAACCCGATAGTCGGGCAGTGGTGGCCGTATCGGGGCCCGCTCGTCGCGGGCTGCCGTCGGTGGCCTGCCGTGCCGGCTTCGTATTTGCTCAAGCTAATAAATTGCAATCATTGCAGGTCAGGGCTGTCTTGGGATTCCTTTCGAGTAAATGCTTGGGTCTGTTGTGCACACCCGCAGCGAGATCTGCATGTGGGTAGAAAAGCAATTTCCTGTGCCTCATGGCCGCAAGAAGAGGGGCTGGTTCGGGCAGTGATCATGGCTGTATCGTCGAGTCCGGTATGGGGCGGGAACGGACCTGGCACGCGCTGACCTCGCGTGAATCCATCTGCGTACCCATATGGGGCATCTTGGAACGTCATTCCTTGGGCCTTCTTATCGGTCCCGGGCGCCTGGGCCACGGCACGTACTGAGGGGGCAGGCGAGTGGACACCGGCTGACCGCCCTGCAATTGCGCAATCGCCTCGCCGGAGCCACCGGCCTCCCCCCTGCCCACCACCATCGTCTCGACCAGTCGACCGGACCGGTTGCGCCCGCCGCTCACCCGCGCCGCGAACTGGCCGCAAGTCACGGAGAGCCCGCTGCCTCAACCGTCACGTTGGCGGTGAAGGATACGCTCACCGGGCTGTACCAACAGGCGTGTGAGCTCGGGTTGTACGAGGGGGTGAGCGCATGGCGAACGCTGCCGCGCTGGTGCACCAGCAGGGTGTTCGAGCTCATGACCGGCGCCCGCCTCCCCGGCCAGGGCGACTACCTGCGGGTCTTCGACGGCTGGGCGCCGGTCGCGGTCGCCACCCCCGCGCTGTGCCTGCCTGCCGCCTTCCCGCCCGACGGGAGCACCGCGATGGAGGCCGAAGACGCCTGGTGACCCCGGTGGCCCTTCCCGGCCGAGGACGCCGACGTACCCGGCAACCACTTCACGGTCATGGCGGACCACTCCGGGACCACCGCACGCGCCGTACGGCACGGCTTGCGGCCCGCCACGACCGGACCCGCTGACGGCGGGCACCCACACGCGTATCCGACCAAGCACGACCACGCAACAGAACGGACGACGACCATGACAGCTACCGACGGCAGCGACCTCTGGCTCCGCCGGTTCCACCCCGCGCCGGCCGCCTCGGCCCGGCTGGTGTGCTTCCCGCACGCAGGCGGATCGGCCAGCTTCTACTTCCCCGTGTCGGCCGCGCTGGCCAGTGACGCCGACGTCGTGGCCATCCAGTACCCCGGCCGCCAGGACCGGCGCCACGAGCCGAACGTGGAGGACCTGCACACCCTGGCCGACCGCATCGCCCCCGTGGTGGCACCGCTCTTCGACCGGCCCGTGGTGTTCTTCGGACACAGCATGGGCGCCGTCCTCGCCTTCGAGGTGGCCCGCCGGCTCCAGGCCGACGGGCACGTTCCCGCGAAGCTGTTCGCCTCTGGCCGGCGCGCCCCCTCCACCCGCCGTGCGGAGAACGTCCACCAGCGGGACGACGACGGGATCGTCGCCGAGATGAAGGCCATGAGCGGCACCGACGCCCAGGTGCTGGGTGACGAGGAACTGCTGCGCATGGTGCTGCCGGCGATCCGCAGTGACTACCGGGCCATCGAGACGTACGCCCCGGTGGAGACGACCGTCGACTGCCCGATCACCGCCCTGGTCGGCGACGCGGACCCGAAGACGACCATCCCCGAAGCGGAGGCGTGGGGCGCCCACACCACCGCCGAGTTCGCCACCGAGGTGTTCGGCGGCGGCCACTTCTACCTCAGCCCGCGCGCGGCCGAGGTCATCGCCCTGGTCCGCCAAGCGGTACAGGGTGCGGTGACCGTCGGCTGACCGACGACGAGGAAGACCGCTGAACAGCAGGGGTTGGACGGGCAAACCGTCCAACCCCTGCTGCGTTGCCGAGCCGGGGCCCGGGGCCTCGCGGACCTGGTGGCGCCCGGTAGGGACCGGGCCCGGTCCGAAACGGCGCATTGTGTGTGGGGAGAGGGGCTGGGGTTAGTTCTCGCCAACTATGCCTGGACGGAGCGGACTTGGCGGAGGCGAGTGGTGGGGCGGGGGCGGGCACGGAAATGCGGCAGTGTTCGTCAGGCGAACGCCGAGCGAGGGCGCGAAGTGGGGCGGAATTCGCCAGGCGAACGCGGAGGGTGCTGGGCCCCGGCAGGTCGGCCTTGCGTACAGGAGGGCTGCCGTTACGGAGAGTGAAGGCGGTCGGTGTGTCCGGGCCCCGCCGTGACGGGTGTGCCGCCCGGAGCGCGACCGCCGCCCGCGTCGCGAGCCAGGGCGGGGCTCGGTCCGGTGCCGGCGCGGGGCGAGGGCCGAGGAGAGGGGCGTGCGGGGCCGGGCCCTGCTGCCCGGGCTGCGCTGGTTCGGGGGAGGGTGGCGGGTAAGGCATGATCGAGGGATGTCTGATCGCATCATCGCCGCCTGCGACGGGGCGGCCAAGGGGAACCCGGGCCTGGCCGGATGGGCGTGGGTCATCGCGGACGCGGCCGGTCGGCCGGAGCGCTGGGAGGCCGGCCCGCTGGGACGCGCCACCAACAACGTGGGCGAACTCACCGCCCTACAGCGGTTGTTGGAGGCGGTGGACCCCGGGACCGCCCTGGAGGTGCGCATGGACTCGCAGTACGCGATGAAGGCCGTGACCGAGTGGCTGCCGGGCTGGAAGCGCAAGGGTTGGAAGACGGCGTCGGGCAAGCCGGTCGCCAATCAGGAGCTTGTCCAGCAGATCGACGCGCTGCTCACCGGCCGGGACGTCGAGTTCCGGTACGTGCCGGCGCACCAGGTGGGCGGCGACCCGCTGAACGCCATCGCCGACCAGGCTGCGAGCGACGCGGCCGTCAGCCAGCAGGCCGCCGGCACCGCGCTCGGCGCGACGGAGCTGCCGGTTCCCGAGCCGGGCCGCAGCACCCCGACCCGGGCGCGCTCGGGCTCCGGCGCGGGGAAGCGGCCGGCCCGCTCCGGCTCGGGCGGCAGCGCGCCCACGATCAAGGCGAAGTTCCGCGGCACCTGCCCGTGCGGCGCCTCGTACGACGTGGGCGAGTCGATCACCAAGCTCGGTACGCGCTGGGGCCACCCCGCCTGCCGGGCGGCCGGGGTGCAGACGGCGGCGGACTGAGCTCACGACTTCGACACGGCGGTACGGAACCGGGCGCGGCCGTCACGGGCCGCCCGCCTGCACCGCGCCGAGCTCGCCCGGCCCCGCGTCCGGCCGGAAGTCGTCCGTGGCTGACTTCCCCTCGTTGCTGGGGCGGGCCATCGCCGCTTCGATGGCCCCCTGCCGACGGCGGTCCCGTTGTCGGCGACCGCGAGGGAAGGGGGTCGGAAGACCGTGCGTCACCCCAGAAGAGTCGGCCGCCGCGGCGGCCGAAGAGCACGACCGAGTGGCATACCGGGTGCGGCGGCGCTAGTGGGCGTCGCCGCACTCGTCGTATCGGTGCTTCCCGCGCACGACGCAGCGGCGGCGGACCCGCCGGCGGCCAGCCCGGTGGACGTGGTCCCGGGCCAGCGGACGCAGACGCCCGCCCTGGTGCAGGGGCTGCGCGACGCGGCCCCGGCCGGTGGCAGCGCGGCCGACGCGGCCCGCAGCTATCTCGACGAACAGCGGGGCAGGTACCGGATCGCCGCGGCCCGGCGCGATCTGGTGCCGGTGTCCACCACGACCTCGGGCGGCCAGGAGGCGGTACGCCTCCAGCAGCGGTACCGGGGCGTGCCCGTCCTGGGCGGTCAGTACGTCGTCCGGATGCAGCAGAAGGACGGCGAGCGCACCGTCACCGGCACCTCGGGCAAGTACTTCACCGAACTGCGTACCACCACGACACCCGAGGTCAGCGAGGCGATCGCGGTCGAGCGCGCGATCGACGCCGTCACCACCGAACTCAGTGAACGAAAGTTCGCCGGGCAGGAGCCGCCCGCGGGCGCCCCGGAACCGGCGCCGCTCACCGGCACCGCCCGCGGCCTGGTGGTGCTGCCGTCCGGCGCCGGCGTGCTCACCCGGCACGTCACCGTACGCGGCAGCGACCCGGCCACCGGGCTGCCGGTCCTGCGCGAGGTGTACGTGGACGCCCGCGCCGGCTACCCCGTCCTCCAGTACAGCGGCATCAAGACGCTCGACGCCCCCCGGGCCACCGACCGGCGGCCGGCACCGAACGTCCAGGCTCCAGCGGAGGCCCACGCCCGACCGAAGGCGCAGGCCCGAACGGACGCTCGGGCCCGCGGGCCCCGCGCCGCCGAACGCGGCTTCGGCGTCAAGCTGGACGGTCAGGGCGTCGCCCTGGAGGTGGAGTACGACGCGTACCGCAAGGTGTACGCGCTCCGTGACCGCACCCGCATTCCCGATGACTACGGCTCCCTGGCCACCTGGGACGCCCGCGGCAAGACCCCGAGTGAGGTGTCGGGCCAGTGGCCGCCGGAGCTTGAGGTGGTCGGCGCGCCGACCCCCGCGTTCCCCTTCGAAGCCACCAACGCCGGTGCGGTGGACGCGCATTGGGCCGCCGCGAAGGTCTACGACTACCTCCGCGACAAGCACGGCCGCAACAGCCTCGACGGCCACGGCATGACGATCGACTCGCTGGTGGGCGTCGCCAGCTACGACGGTAGTTACGTCAACGCCTTCTGGGACGGCCAGAAGATGGTCTACGGCATCGGCGACGCCGAGTTCCGGCCGCTCTCGGCCGGTCTCGACGTCGTCGGTCACGAGATGACGCACGGCGTCATCGAACACTCGGCCAACCTGGTGTACGCCGGCCAGTCAGGGGCCATGAACGAGGCCATCGCCGACTACTTCGGCAACGCCATCGAGGCGGACGCGTACGACATCCCGGTCTCCGACCCCGATTCGGGGCTGCTCGGCGAGCGGCTGTGTCGGACCAAGGAGCCCCGCGCGTGCGCGCTGCGTGACCTCAACGACGGGCGGACCACCAGCAAGTCCTTCCTCGGTGTCGGCTTCGGCACCGACAACGGCGGCGTCCACCTCAACTCCACCATCTTCGGCGGCGCGCTGTGGGACGTACGCCAGGAACTGGGCGCCGAGCGCACTGACCGCATCGTTTACCGGGCGCTGACCCAGTACCTCACCCCGTTGGACGGCTTCACCGAGGGGCGGGCCGCGGTGCTGGCCGCGGCGAAGGAACTCGGTGCGACGGCGGCCGAACAGCGGGCGGTGGAGCGCGCGTTCACCGGCCACGGCATCGTGCCGGGCTGGGAACTCGCTCTCGGCGTGGACTCCGACGTCATCCTGGACCGGGTCAACACCACCGACTCCAACCCGGGTGGGGGCGGCGGCTGGTGGGTGGCTTCCAAGTCCAACGAGGACGGCTCGGAACCGTACTCGGTGTGGGCCGGGCGCGGCGACGGAGCCGGTGAGCCCAAGCTGATCAGCCCTAACGACGGCCGCTACCACGTCAACCCGGCCACCGACGGCAAGACCGTGGTGTGGCAGGCGTTCGGCTCCGGTGGTGGCGTGGAGATCTTGGCCAGGCCGCTGGCCGGCGGGCCGGTCAAGAAGCTGTGGCGGGGCCGCGGCGCTAGCACCGCGATGGACGTCGACGGCGACGTCGTCACCTTCGGCCACGCCAACCACGGAGGACGCCAGGGTGTGACCTATCTGAGCCTGCGGGACCCCGCGAACATCGTCCGCATCGGCGGCGGCACCTACCACCAGTCGTACACCCCGTCGGTCAGCCGAGGGAAGGTGGCCTACCAGGACAAACGGCGGGTGCGGGCCGCCGAGTACGAGTGGACCACGCACGTGGTGGACGTGGCCACCGGACAGGACACCGTCATCCAGCGGGCGACGCCCGGGGCGCGCATCGGCCCGACGGACATCAACGGCAGCCACGTCTTCTGGCTCCTGGACGAGCAGACCCAGCAGGACCGGACGACGGTACGGCGCGCCGCGCTCGACGGCTCGGGCATCGTCGACCTCAGCCCGCAGACCGGTCCGGACGCGCTCAACGCGTACACCCTGACGGTCTCCGACGACAGCGTGACGGTCGGCAGCTACCTGCCCGACCCCGAGATCCGCAACGAGTCGATCCCCAAGCTCTACCAGTTCGCGGCCGGCGGTTCACCGGACGACCCGGGCACCCGGCGGGGCCGGGTCTCCTGCAACCGCGGCGAGCAGGGCCCGGCCACCGCGCTGACGGGCAGCCAGGTGGTCTGGCTCGACGCCACGACCGGCATCAGCAGCCTGGTCACCCGCTCCCGGCCGACGGGCCACTGCGGCTGATCGCCCCGGTACGGAGCCGTTCGCACGGAACAGGGTGCGGGGGCGCGGCACTGGGGCTGGGGCCGGCGCCGGAGCGTGATCGGGCCGGCCCAGTCCCGGCCCTGGCCTCAGTCGCAGTCCCAGCACCAGTCCCGACCCCAGTGCCAGCCCCGGCCCCGGTCTCAGCCCTGGGCGCGGCACCAGCTCCAGAGAAACGGCATGCATTCCAGAATGCGCCGACACGCGGAAGGGGCCGCTGCGAAAGCGCTGTGTCTTGCGCGCTTCCGTGCTGGCCCCCATTCCGTGTCGCCCCGCATTCCGCGCCGTCGCGTTCCCCATGGTGTCCCCCATTTCGAGCCGTCGTGCTCCCTGCGCCGCCCCGTGCTTTCTGCGCTGCTGCACCTTCGTACCGCCGTGCATTTGTGCCGCCGTGCATTCGTACCGTCCCGCACGACGATCCGGCTCGCACCGTCGCGCGGAGCGCATTCGGCCGCACATCTCGTGCGGGCCGGGGCGGCGGGTTAACCTACCCGTTCGGTCTCCGCTCCCCCCCCGGCCTTCGGGCCCGCCGGGTGGGGGAGCGGGCGGGGCCGCGTACGGGTGGTGACCAAGCCCGGTCCGCCGTGGGTCGGTCGCCGGCTAGGGTCGGAGCGTCCCGGCGCCCGGCCGGGCTGTCCACCCGTACGGTACGAACGGTCCAGCCGACGTAGCGACGCGGCGGACGACAGCACGACGGCGCCGCACGCACGCGGCGCCGCACCAGCGCAGTGGGGAGGCGGCATGGCACGGCGTACGGCGGTCCCAGGCCGCCGCGTCGCGGCGTCGGACGCGCGACCCGGGGGGCTGCGCCCGCTGGCCGCGACCGTCGTCGCCGTACTCGTCGCCCTCGTGGGCCTGCTGTCCCCGGCCGGCCACCCCACGCCGCTGCGCACCGGGGCGCACACTCCGGCCGCAGCGCCGTACGCGATCAACCCCACCGCCGCGCCGTACCCGAACAGCCTCGCGACCTCGCCGTACGCGAGTAGCCCCACAGCCCCGTCGTACGCCACCCACCCCACAGCCGTCCCGGATGTCCGGCAAGCCACAGGACCGCAGCTCGCCGCCGGCCAGCAGGCCGCGCACCAGGCGCTGCGGCTGCTCGCGGACGAGGCCGCCGGGCCCGAGGCGGCCGACGGGCCGCACCTCCAGCCGTACGGCGCGCTGCCGCGGCTGACGGCGGACCGCTCCGCGAGCGGGCACGCCGCTCCGCCACCGGGGGCCGCAGCCGTGCCCCCGCCGACGGTGTTCACGCCGTCGGTCGGCTGGCGCGCGCCGCCTGCCGGGCGTGTCGACCTGGCCCGCGCCGTGCACGCCACGCCGTACGCCGGCCGGGCGCCCCCGCATTCCTCCGGTATCTGATCCCTCACCCCCGCACCACTTCCTTTCCCGCGCCGCCGTGTGCGGCTGCGGCACGCCTGCCGGAGGCATGCTGTGACGCGCTCCATGCGGGTGCGAGCCCTGTTCGCGCTCGTCCTCGTCGCCCTATCGCTCTACATCGCCGTGACCGTGCCCGCCCGCCTCGGCCTCGACCTGCGGGGCGGCACCCAGATCGTGCTCGAAACCCGGGACTCGGCCACCGCGACGGCCGACTCCAAGGCCGCCGACCGCACCCTGGAGGTGCTCCGCCGCCGGGTCGACGCGCTCGGCGTCACCGAACCCACCCTCACCCGTTCCGGCGAGAACCGGATCATCGTCGAACTACCCGGCGTACAGGACCCGCGCGAGGCCGCCGACGTACTCGGCCGCACCGCACAACTCGCCTTCCACCCCGTTCTCGCCCAGGCCCCACCGGGCACCACCACCGACGGCGAGGACACCAAGAACACCCAGAACACTCAGAAATCCCAGAACACCCAGAACGCCCAGAAGACCAAAGACACCCAAGACACCCAAGACACCAAGGAAGGAAAGGAAGGCAAGGGGAGCAGCGAAGCCGGTGCGGACGGGAAGGGGCGGGTGCTGTCCGACGAGGACGGCAATGTGCTGCGGCTCGGGCCGGCCACGCTCGGCGGTGGCGACGTCGGTGAGGCCGAGGCGCGCCTGGACCCCCAGGCCGGACTCGGCTGGTTCGTCAGCATCGACTTCCGCAAGGGCGGCAAGGGGTGGGCCGCGTTGACCGGCCAGGCCGCGTGCGCCGCCCCCGGTGACCCGGCTCGCCGGGTGGCCATCGTCCTCGACGACGAGATCATCTCGTCCCCGCAGGTCGACCCCGGCGTGCAGTGCGAACGGGGCATCACCGGCGGCTCCACCCAGATCACCGGGAACTTCGACCGCGACGAGGCCCGCGAACTCGCGCTGTTGATCAACGGCGGCGCGCTGCCGGTGCCGGTGGAGACCGTGGAACAGCGGACCGTCGGCCCCACGCTGGGCGCCGAGGCCATCCGGGCCAGCGCCCAGGCGGCCATCATCGGCACCGCGCTGACCGGTCTGTTCATCATCGCCGTCTACCGTCTCCTCGGCGGCCTCGCCGTCCTCGCACTCGCCTGTTACGGGCTGCTCTCCTACGCCGCCCTGGTCGGCCTGGGAGCCACCCTGACCCTGCCGGGCCTCGCGGGATTCGTATTGGCCATCGGAATGGCGGTCGATGCGAATGTCCTCGTCTTCGAGCGGGCGCGCGAGGAATACGCGGTACGGGAAAGGAAAACGCCGCGCTCGGCGTTGGCCGCCGGATTCCGGCAGGCGTTCAGCGCGATTGCCGATTCCAACATCACCACGCTGATCGCGGCCGGACTACTGTTCCTGCTCGCCTCCGGGCCGGTCCGCGGCTTCGGCGTCACGCTGGGCATCGGCGTGCTGGCCTCCATGATCAGTGCCCTGGTGATCACCCGGGCGCTCGCCGACTTCGCGGTGGCCCGGCGCGCGGTGCGCAAGCGGCCAGGCGTCACCGGGATCGCCGACAGCGGGGCGGTCCGCACCTGGCTGCTGCGCCGCAACCCGTACCTGCTGCGCCGCCCCCGGCGCTGGCTCGCCGGCTCCGCCGTCGCCCTGGTCCTGGCCACTGCGGGCATCGGGGTGCGGGGGCTGGACTTCGGGGTGGAGTTCACCGGCGGCCGGCTGGTGGAGTACTCGACCGCGGCCCCGGTCGACGTCGACCGGGCCCGGGAGGCGGTGGCCGACGTCGGCTTCCCGCGCGCCGTCGTGCAGTCATCGGGCGAGCGCGAACTGACCGTACGGACCGGCGAGATGACCAACGAGGAGGAGGCCCAGATCGGTCGGGCCATCGGCGACCTGTCGGGGAAACCGGTGGAGAAGGTCCGGGACGAGTCGATCGGCCCCAGCATGGGTGAGGAGCTACGGCGCGGGGCGCTGATCGCGCTGGCCGTCGCGGTCGGGGCGCAACTCCTCTACCTCGCCGTCCGGTTCCGCTTCGCCCTCGGCCTGGCCACGGTGGTGGCCATGGTGCACGACGTGGTGATCCTGGTGGGGACGTTCGCCTGGCTCGGCAAACCCATCGACGGGATCTTCCTGGCCGCCCTGCTCACCGTCATCGGCTACTCGGTCAACGACTCCGTCGTCATCTTCGACCGGGTCAGACAGTTGCAGCAGGACGGGCCCGGGGCCTCGTACGCGCGCCTCACCAACACCGCCGTGCTGCAAACGGTGCCGCGCACCATCAACACCGGCATGGGGGCCGTCTTCATCCTGGCGACCCTGACCGTGGTGGGTGGTGACTCGCTGACGGACTTCGCCCTCGCGCTGTTGATCGGCGTGCTGGTCGGCACGTACTCCTCGATGTTCACCGCGGCCCCGCTCGCGGTGGAGTTGCAGTCCCGCGGCGGCTCGCGGCCCGCTACGGGCGACGGGCCGGCCTCCGGTACGGGGGAGGAGTCGGGGCCGGCAGGGCAGGAAGCCCGCGCGCCGCGCCCGGGCGACCGCCGGATGCCCGCGGGGCCGGCCCGTCCGGCGAGCGGTCGGCGCTGAGCCGGCCGGCCCGGGGGCGAACGCACCGGCGCCCACGTACCCCGCGGGGTACGTGGGCGCCGCCCGGTGGGCGCGGCCCGGCCCGTGATCCGGGCGGCTGCTTCTAGGTCTCGCGCCCGGCGGTCCAGATGCGGCTGCTCAGGTCCCGGCCGCGGAGCACCTGTACGCGCCAGGGCTCGATGCGCAGCAGGTGGTACTGCGGGTCCGTCGGGCCGCCGGACCAGTAGCCGCGGGGGTCGTAACCCACCCCGGCCGGGCTGCCCTTGCGGTAGAGCTCCCAGCCGCGGAGCTTGGTGGCCGGGTCGTCGACCCAGGTGGAGACGGAGTCGATGAACACCGCGTTCTGCCGGGGGCTCCAGTAGGAGTAGGTGGTGTGCGGGTTGTTCGCCAGGTGGGCCGACTTCACCGGTGTCTTGTAGGTGGCGAGCCAGCCGACAGGTTGTCCGTCCACGACCTCCCAGACGGGCAGCAGCACGCGCGCCCGGGGGCGGCCCTGCTTGTCGACGGTGGTCATGGTCGCGTAGCGGATGTCGCTCACGTACTGGAGGAACTCGCTCTCCAGGGCGGAGAAGGAGGACACGTTCAGCGCCACGGCGCCACCTCCGTCGTCGCGGTGATCATCGCGCGGCCCCCGCCGTCTGCACGGGCGCGGTGTCGGCCTGCGCCGTGGTCTCGCCCTGGGCTGCGGCATCTTCCGTCGTGCGGTGCCGGCCGCGCAGGCCAAAGGCGCTGATGAGTACGGCGAGGAGGGCCGCGCCGAGCGGGACGAGCAGGGCGGCGTGGTAGCCGTCCAACAGTGCACCGGGGGTTTCGTCGTCGCCGGTGGCCACGACGCTCACGGCGGTGACCGTGGACAGGCCGAGGGCGGCGCCGAACTGGAAGGCGGTGTAGAGGAGCGCCCCGGCCAGGCCCTGCTCCTCCTCGGCTATGCCCTCGGTGGCGACGATCGTCAGCGGACCGTAGGCCAGCGAGAACGCCAGGCCAAGGGTGATGAAGCTGGGGAACATCGCCGCGTACGTCCAGTCGTCGCCGACCGGCAGGAACAGTGCGTACGAGAGCACGGCAAGGAGCAGGCCGACGAAGGTGACCCGGGCATTGCCGAAGCGGTTGACGAGCCTGGGGGTGAGGGTGGGGGAGATGGCCGCGTCGACGCCGATCACCAGCAGGGCGAAGCTGGTCTGGATCGTGGACCAGCCGCGCAACTCCTGGAGGTAGAACACGGCGATGAACTGGAAGCCGAAGAAGCTGGCCGCGAGGAGCAGTGCGGCAAGGTTGGCGCGTACCAGCGAGCCGCTGCGCAGGATGCCCAGCCGCACCAGGGGGTCGGCCGCCCGGCGTTCGGCCAGGACGAAGACGCCGAGGAGCGCGAAGCCGGCGGCGAGGGTGCCCACCGTCTGCCCCCCGCTGGCGTGGGCGGCGCGCTCGACGCCGAGGACGAGCAGCACGAACGCACCGGTCACGGTGAGCGCCCCGAGCACGTCCACGCGCTGCCCGGTCCTGGCCGGCTGCTCTGACCTGGGGATCAGGACGAACGCGGCGACCAGGAGGACGGCCGAGAGGGCGACGGGGGCGAAGAACACCCAGCGCCAGTCGGCCGAGGACAGCAGCCCGCCGACGACCAGGCCGACCGAGAAGCCGCCGGCCGCGGTGCCCGAGTAGACCAGGAGGGCCTTGTCGCGCTGCGGTCCCTCGGAGAAGCCGGTCGTGATGATGGACAGTCCGGCCGGAGTCATGAACGCGGCGGCCACTCCGGTCACGAAGCGGGCGGCGATCAGGGTGGGACCGTTGTCGGCGAAGCCACCCAACCCGGAGAAGAGCAGGAACACGGTGAGCCAGAACAGGAACATCTGCCGGCGGCCGAAGAGGTCCGCCGCCCGGCCGCCCAGCAGCATGAACCCGCCGTAACCCACCACGTAGGCGCTCATCACCCACTGCAACTCGCCGGTGGACATGTCGAGGTCGGCGCGGATCGACGGCAGGGCCACATTGAGCATGGCCACGTCGATGCCCTCTAGGAAGATCGCTCCGCACAGGACGAACAGCACCGCCCAGGCACGCCCGTCCAGGCGGGCGACGCCGGGTTCCGACGGTGGGGATGCAGACGACGTGGACACGTCAGACTCCTTCGATGATGAGGAACAGCGAGGATGGAAAAGGGGGGGAGAGGGCAACGGGGCGACGGGTCGGAACACGCACTGCGCAGTACGGTTACCGATTCAGTGGTCGGTTCCCTCTTGTTACTGCCTCGATCCTGATGCACTCTGAACGACCATGGAAGAAGGCACTTTGAAGTCACCGAGTCACTGCACGGGAACCGGGGACGACCAGGCCCGCCAGTGGGACGCCCGCGAAGGGTGTGAAGTCCGACAGATCCTGGACCGGGTGGGCGACAAGTGGTCGCTGCTCGTCATCGCCCTGCTCGACCGACGCACCCTGCGCTTCACCGAACTGCGGCGCGAGGTCGACGGCATCAGTCAGCGCATGTTGACGGTGACCCTGCGGCAGTTGGAGCGTGACGGCCTGGTGCGCCGTACGGTCCACCCGGTCGTTCCGCCGCGCGTGGACTACCAACTCACCCCGATGGGCGCCACCCTGCACGACACCATCCAGGCGCTGGTGACCTGGACCGAGGGGCACCAGGACGAGATCGCCGCCGCGCGCGCCGCGTACGACCAGCGCGAGGAGCAGGCACAGAGCGCCTGACGGGTGGCGGCCGGCCCGGCTGCGGTGTGCGGTAGGTCCGCTTGCTGTTGCTGTTGCTGTTGCTGTTGCCGCGGATCGTGGTCGGGGCGGCCGGCCGCGGTGGGTGAGGTGGCCTGCTGCTCCCGGGCGCGTCCGGGACTCGGGCCAGGGCGCGCCGGTCGGGCTTCGTGGGCCGCGCGCTTGTGAACGAGAGCGAGGTTGCGGCCTGGGCGAGCGCGGCCCGGGCGCCCTGGTGTCATCCCGAAGTCGCGTCGGCCGTACGCCCGGCGGCGGACGCGAGTTCACTCTGCGGAGCGATCCTTCGCATCGGCACGGCTGCGATCGTCAAGCGTGAGCGCAACGAGCGCCAGCCCGTCGAAGCCGAGGACTGACATGCCACCCATCCAGGACGTCGTAACCCCCCTTGCTGCCCGGCCGGGGCGGCTTCGCTCGGTGTGGCGGGCCGCCCACGAACCCGTCAGCGGAGTGCCCCGCTGGCTCCGGCGCACGGCCTACGCGGTGCCGCTCGTCGTCCTGCCCTCAAGTCTGTGGCGGCTCCCATCGGCGTTCGACGGGGGGATCAACCCGTACATCCTCTTCCTGTCGGCAGCCTCCGAACTCCTCGCCTTCACCGCGATCGGCCTCGTCGCACGCTGGGGTGAGGTGTTCCCGCACTGGCTCCCCGGTCTGCGCGGGCGCCGCGTCCCGAGGATGGCCGCGGTCATCCCGGCCGCCATCGGCGCCACGGTCCTCACGGCGGTGTTCACGGTTCTGGCCGTCGTCGTCGAGGTCCAGGGCACCACGATCCGCGGCGACGACCTGCCCGACGACTTCCCCACGCAGGCCGGTGGCCTGGAATCCGCCTGGTTCTACGCCTGCTACACGCCGCTGATTCTGTGGGGGCCGCTGTTGGCGGTCTTGACCGTTGCGTACCACAAGCGCCGCCGCGGGGGCAGCGGTTCGGCGGGCGCCGTCGCGTAGCTCGCCGGTCACGCTTTCAACGCACCGCCGCACCGCCGCACCGCCACGTCACCGCACTGTCAGGGCCCGTGCGCGGCCTGGTCCGCCATTGTTCTGCTCGGCTGGCACGGCGTCACCGTGCGAGACAAGGTGCGAGGGCATTCACCAGGCGGGCGAGACGGTCATCGCGCCGCCCGCCCGCCCGCTGCGTGTCGCAGGCTCAGACCCGGCCGAAGACCACCGAGGTGTTGATGCCGCCGAAGCCGAACGCATTGCTGAGCGCGTACCGCGGCTCGGCCGCCACCTCGTGGCCCGGAGCCAGTCGCAGTGGCGCCGCGGCGGGGATGGGGGCCTTGAGGTTGGCGTTCGGGTGGATGAAGCCGAGCCGCAACTGCTGTACGCAGGCCACCGCCTCGATCGCCGCTGCGGCGCCCAGGCAGTGGCCGGTGAGCGACTTGGTGGCGTTGACCCAGGGTTCGCCCACCCGGTCGCCGAACACCTCGCCGAGCGCCTCGGCCTCGGCCACGTCACCCTGCGGGGTCGAGGTGGCGTGCGCGTTCACGTACTCCACGTCGGCGGGGGCCAGGCCGGCGTCGGCGAGCGCGGCGCGCATCACCCGCACCTCCCCCGCGAGGGACGGCGCCGAGGTACGGCTGCCGTGCAACAGCACGGCGCCGCCCAGGAGTTGGGCCAGCGGCTGCGCGCCGCGGGCGGCTGCGTGCGCGGTTGACTCAAGGAGCAGGGCCGCCGCGCCCTCGCCGTAGATGAAGCCGTCGTGCCCGGTGTCGAAGGGGCGGCTGCGTTCGGACGCCGGGTCCTGCTGCTCCTTGGCCCCGAGCGCGCCGAGGTTGAAGAACGCCATCCGCTCGACCGCGGACAGCTCCGTCATCGGGGCGATGACCAGGCACGCGTCCGCGTATCCGGCCCGGACCATGCGCAGGGCCGTGACCAGCCCGACGTTGCCGGCGGCCGATGCGCCGCCGGTGGCCACCCCCTCGCCCAGCACGCCGAACAGTTCGCTCGCGGTGCCGAGCAGATCAGTGTCCCACAGGTCCACGGCGTAGCTCGGCCGTACGAACGAGGGGGCGCGCTCGAACTTGCGGCCCATCTCCTGGTACAGCTCGTGCGCCTGGTTGCCGCCGGCGATCACCAGCCCGGTGCGGGTGCCGTCGAAGCCGCTGCCGTGGGCCGGCAGCCCTGCCTGCGACCACGCCTGGACGGCGGCGAGGAGCGCGTACTGCTTGGTGCGGGTGGCGCGCCGCAGCAGCGGGCGCAGCCGATCACGCAACTCCGGTACGGCCGCGGTCAGTTGGGCTTCGAACACGTCGGCGGGGGAGCGCCGTGGGCGGCCCGCGACGCCCAGGGTGGCCGGCAGCCCGTCCGCCGGCGGCTCGAAGGTGACCCGACTCTCGCCCGTACGCAGGGCGGCGGTGAACTCGTCGAGGTCGCCACCGAGCGCGCACTGCACCCCGAGCCCGGTGATGACGACGCCGCTGCCCGCGCTCATGACAGCAGGTCCGCCCGGACGGTGGCGAGCCGGGCCGGCTCGGTGCCGAAGGGGGTGATGACCGGGTAGGTGCGCAGTGCCGGGTGGCTGTTCTTCATGATGGCCGCCAGCGTGGAGGACGGCGTCAGGTCGATGAAGTCGGCCTCGGCCGCCCCGGGCACGGCGGACAGCGCCTCGGTGAAGGCGATCGGCTTGCGCAGCGTGTGCCAGCAGTCCTCCGCCTGCCACCCCTTGACCGCGTCGGCCGTGGTGGAGGAGATCAGCAGCGGGCGGGCGGCGTCGACGGTGGGGGTCGCGTCGAAGACCAGGGAGGCCGCCGCCTCGGTGATGCGCTCGCGCAGCCCGTCCAGGGCGGAGGAGTGGAAGGCGTACCGCACCGGCAGCGTCACGGTGATCAGGCCGCGGTCCTTGAGGAGGTCGGTGGCGATGCGCAGGCCGTGCGCCTCGCCGCTCAGCACGAAGTGGTTGGCGTGGTTGATCGACGCCATCTCGGTGTGCTGGTGCAGCGCGGGCAGCTCCTCGTACAGCCGCGGGTCACCGAGCACGGCCACCATGCCGCCCGGCCTCATGGACCCCTTCAGCAGGTGCGCCATCTCGACCACGAAGCCGAGCGCGGCCTCCGCCGGTACGTATCCGGCGATGGCCATGGCACTGAACTCGCCGAGGCTGGAGCCCACCAGAACATCCGGAGTGATGCCCTCCGAGCGGAGCAGCTCACTCAGTGAATATTCGATCATGAAGATCGCCGCGTTGGACCTGGCCAGGTCGTCGCACGGGTCCGAGAGGGTGCGGGCCGGGTCGTAGAGATAGCCGGTGACGGAGTGTCCGAATCGACTGGAGCACACCGCATCCAACTCGTCCATGCTGCGTCGGAACTCGGCACTCTCCTGATAGAGGGTGGATGCCATACCGAAGTACTGCGAACCCTGACCGCCGAGCAGGTAGACCGTGTTGCCCACGTATTATCCCCCGATTACTTTTCTTTTTCATTTCACAATATGTCGTGCGGGTGAACAGGTGGGTTCAGTTCCCGCGCGAATGGCCGAACGGACACTATATGAGGGCGAGTTTACGGGTCAACGCTCCTGGTCATTTCTCGACTATTCTGGACATTTACGGCGGTGGTTGGATCGGTGACTCATGCCGCCGCTGAAGTGGAACCTGCGATTCCCCCCTTTTTGGCGGCGCCTGGCTGGATGTAAGGTCAAGGCGTTCTCATCGAACCTGAAAGCGTGACAGCTCGATGTCAATCCAGTAACCGGCCGTCATCGAGTTGCGTTGGGTGGGTTTGGTGGGGTGAAATGACGCGCGGCTGTTTCGGGGGCGTGTCGGCGTGTTGGGGATGATGGCTGCTGCTGCGTGCATCAAGTGGGCTGGTTCGCCCACAAGGTGACGCGGTCGCCCGCCTCGCTCGTACTTGCTGACTACCACTTCCGTGGCGCCCGTGTGCGAAATTCTGGAAGTTCATCGGGGGAAGCGATCATGGGTCTGACCGGTATGCGCCGGCGTGGCGCCGTTCCGTTGCGTCTCAAGGGGCGGACAGTTGTGCCCCGTCGAGTGGGGAGTGCCCGCGCGCCGCGCGCCGACCTCCGCTGCGCCCGTCCATACCTCGGTCACCAGGGACATCTGCTGTCCGGCCACCGCGCCGTCGCGGTCGGCGACCGGATGCTCACTCACGCGCTCTGAACGGCCCCACCACGGGCTGGCATTGGTGTCCGCAGCTTCCTTAGCGGCGAATGGCAGTGGCTTGTGAGCAACGCTGCCTTGCGGTGATTGGCAATGAGTTATGCGCTGCTGACGGGCGGTATTTGAACATCGCCCGAGCAGGGCGGGCAATTCGGCTTCCCATGGGCGTGTGAAAGGACGGAGAACCCATCATGGTGGCTTATCTCTTCCCGGGGCAGGGGTCCCAGAAAATCGGCATGGGCGCCGAACTCTTTGACGATTTCAAAGAGCTGACCGGTATCGCCGACGAGATCCTTGGCTATTCCATCCGCACGCTGTGCCTGGAAGACCCGGATGAGCGTTTGAACCTCACCCAGTTCACGCAGCCCGCCCTCTACGTCGTCAATGCACTGAGCTACTACCGGTTGTTGGCCGAGGGTAAGCCGCGGCCCGACTACATGGCCGGACACAGCCTGGGCGAGTACAACGCACTCCTGGCCGCCGAAGCCTTCGACTTTGCCACCGGCTTGCAGTTGGTGAAGAAGCGGGGCGAGTTGATGGGACAGGCACGCGGTGGCGGCATGGCCGCCGTCGGCGGGCTTGAGGAGAAGGAGGTGCGCGACCTCCTGACGGTCAACGGCTTCGAGTCGATCGCGGTGGCGAACCTCAACTCACCGTCACAGATAGTCATATCCGGCCTGCGTGAGGACGTGGAGCGGGCCAAGCCCGTCTTCGACGAGGCCAAGGCCAGGATGTACACCGTCCTCCAGGTCAGCGGCGCCTTCCACTCCCCGTACATGGCCGCCGCCCAGCAGGAGTTCGCCGCCTACGTCGGCGGCTTCGCGGTGCGCGCCCCCAGGACGCCCGTCATCGCCAACGTCACTGCCCGCCCGTACCGCAGCGACCTGGTGATCGACACCCTGGTCTCGCAGATCTCCTCCACCGTGCGCTGGAGCGAGAGCATCCGCTACCTGATGGGACGTCAGGAAGAGGAGTTCCTCCAGCTCGGCCCGGGCCACGTACTCACCAGCCTGGTACGGAACATCCGGCGCAACGCCGAACCGCTGATCGTCGCCGACAACGAGGAAGAGCCGCTGCCGCCGCGGGTGACCGCGCAGGCCCCCGCAGCTCCGGCCCACGCCACGCCCCCGGCCCCCGCCGCCTCGGCGCAGGCCCCCGCCGCGCGCCCCGCCCCGCCCGCCAGCCAGGTCCCGGCGCCCGCCGCCACCCGGGCCCCCGCGCCGACGGCGCAGCCGGCCGCCGCCGGGCGGGCCGCGATCCTCGCCACCGACCTCGGCAGCGTGAGCTTCAAGCGTGACTACGGGCTGCGCTACGCCTGCCTGACCGGCGGCATGTACCGCGGCATCGCCTCGCCGCAACTCGTCGTCGCCGTCGGCCGCGCCGGCATGCTCGGCTTCCTCGGCACCGCGGGCCAGCGCCCCGACCAGGTCGAGGCCGACATCCGCTACCTCAAGCAGCACTTGACCGGCGGCGAGGCGTACGGCCTCAACATCGTCCACGACCCCGGGCACCCGGAGCGCGAGGACGCCCTCGTCGACCTCTACCTGCGCCACGACATCCGCACCCTGGAGGCTTCCGCCTTCATCACCATGACCCCGGCGCTGGTCAGGTACCGGCTCACCGGGCTCCGCCGTGACCCGGCAGGCCACGTCGTACCGCGCGGTCGCATCATCGCGAAGGTCTCCCGCCCCGAGGTCGCCAAGGCGTTCCTGAGCCCGGCGCCGGCCCGTATCGTCGAGCAACTCCTCGCCCAGGGACGCATCACGGCGGAAGAGGCGGCGCTCGCCCGGGAGCTGCCCGTCGCCGACGACCTCTGCCTGGAGGCCGACTCCGGCGGCCACACCGACCAGGGCGTGGCGCTCGCGCTGATGCCCGCCATGCGCCGGCTGCGCGACGACGTCACCGCCCAACACGGCTACCGGCAGCGGGTACGGCTCGGCGCCGCCGGCGGCATCGGTACCCCGGACGCCGCGGCTGCCTGCTTCCTGATGGGCGCCGACTTCCTCACCACCGGCTCCATCAACCAGTGCACGGTGGAGGCGGGCACCAGCGAGCAGGTCAAGGACCTCCTCCAGGACATCAACATCCAGGACACCGGATACGCCCCCGCCGGCGACATGTTCGAGTACGGCGCCCGCATCCAGGTCCTCAAGCGCGGCGTGCTCTTCCCGGCCCGCGCCAACAAGCTCTACGAGCTGTACAAGCGGTACGACTCGCTCGACCAGATCGACCCCGGCACCGCCGAACAGCTCCAGACCCGGTACTTCAAGCGCAGCTTCGACGCCGTGTACGCCGAGGTCCGCGCGCACCACCCGCAGCGCGAGATCGACAAGGCCGAGCAGGACCCGAAGCACAAGATGGCCCTGGTCTTCAAGTGGTACTTCGCGCACGCCACCCGCCAGGCGCTCAGCGGCGCCGACGAGGGCCGGGTGGACTTCCAGGTGCAGTGCGGGCCCGCGCTCGGCGCGTTCAACCAGTGGGTCAAGGGCACCGACTGGGAGGACTGGCGCCGCCGGCACGTCGCCGACATCAACCTCCGGGTGCTCGACGAGGCCGCCGCCCTGATGGAGCGAAGACTGTCCGCGGTGGGAACGGCCTGAATGAACCACGACACGATCCGGGTACGGCGCCAGGGCCAGGTGTGCCGGGTGCAGTTCGACCGGCCCGAGCGCGAGAACGCCATCACCGACGCGATGGTCCGCGAGCTCCACGAACTCCTCGACTCCTGCGAGCGGGACGGCGTCACCCTCGTCGTCTTCGAGGGCTCGCCCGAGGCGTTCTGCGTCGGGGCCGACTTCGGCGACTTCGCGCCCGAGGCGGGGCGGGAGCCCGCCGCGGGCACCGGTGAGTACGACCCGGCGCCCCTGTTCGACCTGTGGCTGCGGATGGCGACGGGCCCGTACATCACCCTCTCCCACGTACGGGGGAAGGCGAACGCCGGCGGGGTCGGCTTCGTGGCCGCCAGCGACGTCGTGATCGCCGACACCAGCGCCACCTTCGGCCTGTCCGAGCTGCTGTTCGGGCTCTACCCGGCGATGGTCATGCCGTTCCTGACCCGGCGCATCGGCTTCCAGCGGGCCAACTACCTGACGCTGACGACCCGTCCGATCGGCGCCGAGCAGGCCGCCGACTGGGGGCTCGTCGACTGCTGCGCCGAGCGCAGCGGCCCGCTGCTCGCCCAGCACCTCGGGCGGATGAGCAAGCTCGCCGGCGACGGGATCGCCCGCTACAAGCGGTTCATGAGCGCCGAGATCGCCCCGGTCGGACGGCACCGGGAGGCGGCGATCGCCGCGAACCTGGAGATCTTCTCCGACCCGCAGAACCTCCAGCGCATCACTCGCTTCGTCGAAGACGGCGTCTACCCCTGGGAACAGCGCGGCCCGCACGGCACCGCGCGTGCGGATGAGGGAGCAGCATGAGGATCACCTCCGCCAAGTCCGGCCCCGCGGCCGGTTCGCCGGCGCACCCCCACCGGCCCCGCGCACCGCGACCACCGCGGGCCACCGGCCCCGGCCGGGGCGCGGCCACCGGTGCCACGTCAGGGCCGTCGGCGGCCGGTCGGCCCGTCGCCGGTCGGCTCGCGGCCCGGTGGGCACCGGCCAGAGAGGCGGCGGCCTGACCATGAGCCCCTCCCGTACCAAGACGACCGGCACCGCGGGCAGCACGGACACCGCGAGCGCCACGGACATCGCTGTCGCCGGCGACAGCGCCGACGGGTCCGGACCGGCGTCCGGCGGCCCCGCCGTGGCCATCGCCGTCACCGGCATCGGCTGCCGGCTACCCGACGCCCGCGACCACCGCGAGTACATCGCCAACCTGCTCGCAGGGCACAGCTCGCCCAGCGAGATCTCGCCCGAGCGCTGGGACCCCGAGCAGTACTACTCGCCCGACGTCACCAAGCCGGGCAAGACCGCCAGCAAGTGGTGCGCCCAGGTGGCCCACCCGTACGACTTCGACCACGACTTCTTCAAGGTCTCCCCGCGCGAGGCCGCGGTGATGGACCCGCAGCAGCGGCTGCTCCTCGAAGAGACCTGGCACTGCGTGGAGGACGCGGGCACCTCGCTGGACGCGCTGCGCGCCGCACGCACCGCCGTCTACGTCGGCGCCATGGCCCGCGACCACCTCCAGGAAGCGGCCAAGGACAGCGGCTCCGTCCAGAGCCACTCCGCGCTCGGCGGCTACGACGGGCTGATGGCCAACCGGCTCTCGCACACCCTCGGGCTGCGCGGGCCCAGCGTCTCGGTGGACGCGGCCTGCGCCGCCTCACTGGTCACCGTGCACCTGGCGATCAACGCCCTCCAGGGCGGCGAGGTCGACTTCGCACTGGCCGGCGGCGTGAGCCTGAACCTTCACCCGTGGAAGTACATCTCCTTCTCCAAGGCCCGGATGCTCAGCCCGCGCGGCCTGTGCCGCACCTTCGCGCAGGACGCCGACGGCTACGTGCCGGGCGACGGCGTGGGGATGGTGCTGCTGCGCCGCCTGGAGGACGCGGTGCGCGACGGCGACCACGTCTACGGCGTACTGACCGGCTCCGCCGTCAACCACGGCGGCAGTCGGGCCACCATCACCGCGCCCACCGTCGAGTCCCAGCGCGAGGTCATCGCCACCGCCCTGGACCGCGCCGGCGTCGACCCGCGCACCATCACCTACGTCGAGGCGCACGGCACCGGCACCTCGCTCGGGGACCCCATCGAGGTGGAGGCGCTGCGCCAGGTGTACGGGGCCGCATCCGCCGACCGGGGCTGGTGCCACCTCGGCTCGGTCAAGCCCAACATCGGCCACCTGGAGGCCGCGGCCGGCGTCGCCGGGCTCATCAAGGTGCTCATGATGATGGCCGAGCGCCGGGTGCCGCCCAGCATCCACATCGACGCGCTCAACCCGCTGATCAAGCTGGCCGACAGCCCCTTCGAGATCACCCAGGAACCGGCCGACTGGCAGCCGCACGAGCCGGGCACCGCGCTGCGGGCCGGCGTCAGTTCGTTCGGCATGGGCGGCGTGAACTCCCACCTGATCGTGGAGGAGTACCGGGAGCCGCGCCCCGCGGCCGGCGCCCCGGCGCCGGACAAGCGGGCGGGCAAGCGCCGCGAACCAGCCGCCGCCCGCTACCCGTTCCTGCTCTCCGCCCGCTCCCAGGACTCGCTCGACCTGCTGCTCGACCGCTGGCGCGGGCTCGCACCGACCGCGGACGCACCGGCCGGGCACACCGCCGACGTCTGCCACACCCTGGCCGTCGGCCGCCAGCACGCGCCGACCCGCATCGGCGGCCTGGTCAGCGGGGCCGATGAGATCGCGGCACTGCTCGCCGCGCCCGGCCCGGCCGTGCAGGTCCCCACCGAGCGCAGGTGGCGACTGGCCGTGGGCGAACTGCGCCCGCCGGCCCGCCAGCGGCTGCGCGACCTGCTGGCCGCACCGCTCTACGCCGACCTGGCGGAGGAGTTCGGCGCCGAGTCCGAGGCGGCGGCCAGCGCCCTGCGCGCCCTGCGCCAGGGCGATCGCGGCCCGCAGTCCACGGCCGTCTTCGGGCTGCTCACGGCACGCGCCCTGCTGCGCATCGGGCTCGCCCCCGGGCAGGTGACGGCGTACGGGCCGGGCGTGTGGCCGGCGCTGGTGGCCATCGGCGCACTCGACTGGTCGGCCGTGGCGGAACTGGCCCAGAGCCAGGGTGCAGCCGCTGCGCCGCGCGCCCCGCGGCTGCCCTTCGTCGAGCCGCTGACCGGGCACCTCCACCCCACCCACCCGCTGGACGCCACGTACCTCGCCGAACTCCTGGACGGCCTCGTGCTCAGCGGCGAGGAGACCGCGGCGGTGTGGGCCAAGGCCCGCCTGCTGGTCGACGGGCAGCACACCTTCCGCGGCCATCTGCGCGCCTGGAACCAGGAGTTGCAGTGGCGCGGGCGCACCGAGTGGCTGCTGCCGCTGGACAGCGCCGACTGGAGCGGGCCGCCGGCCGTCGCCGACCAGCCGGCACAGGTGTTCCGGGTGCTCGCCACCCAGCACGCGTTCGACCTGGTGGACCGCAAGTGGAGCCTGCCGCGCGACCTGATGGTGCGCGAGCCGCGCGCCCGCGAGGTGCTGGAACTGCTCGCCGACGGCGTGCTCAGCCGCGAGCACCTGCCGGTGCTGCTGGCCGAAGGCGCCGCGGGCAGGACCGCGGTTGCGGCCGAACTCGCCGCGCGCACCGGCAAGTTGACCGACGAGGGTGACTACCCCCTGCTGCGGTCCCGTGCCGGGCTGGCCGCCGACGCCGAGCAACTGCGGGCCTGGGCCGCCACCAGCGAGCCGGCCGCCGCGGCGGAGACCGGGCCGCACACGGCCACGGTGTGGCTCGGCGAGCCCGCGCACAGCGGGCCCGACGACGTGGTGATCGCCGGCGACCAGGCGTTCGCCGACCTGCTGGCCGAGCCGCTGCTGAAGCTGTGGCTCGGCGGCGCGGAACTGGACTGGGCCCGCTTCTACGCCGGCGCCCCGCGCCGCTCGCTGTCGCTGCCCACCACCGAGTTCCTGCGCACCACCCACCGCCCGGCGCCGCCCGCGCCCGCCCAGGACGCCGCGCGGCAGGACGTGGGACGGGCCGCGCCGCAGCCGGCTGGCGCCCCGGACACGGCCGCCGCCCCCGGCACCGGCAGCGCCGCCGCCGCGCCGGGCAGCGACGCCGCGACGCCTGGCGCCGCCGCCCCTGCCACCGTCCTCCCGGCCCTCGCCGCCACCCTGACCGGCGCGAGCGCCCAGGGCCCGGCTGGCGCTGGTGGTTCAGGTGCTTCGGCTGCCCCGGCCGGTGCGACCGGCCCCGCCGACAGCACCGCCGCCACGACCACCGCGGGCGCCGTGGCAGCGCCGGCGGACGAGGACGACGTACGGGCCTTCGTGGCCAGCCTGTTGACCGCCGGTGAGCACGCCAAGGCGTTGCTCGACCTGTGGGCCGAGCGGCTGCCGGACGGTGGCGTACGCGCCGCCGCCCGTACGGCGGGAGAGTCCGGCCACGGCGCCGACCTGGCTGTATCAGGCGCGGCGGGCAGCATCCGCGCCCTGCACCCGCTGGTCCAGGAGAACGTCTCCGACTTCCACGAGGAGCGCTTCACCACCCGCTGGACGGGGCGCGAGCCCTTCCTCGGCGACCACCTGGTGCACGGCGCCGCCACCCTGCCCGACGCGGCGTGGATCGAGGCGGCCCGAGCGGCCGTCGCCCTCGCCCACGGCCACGACACCGGCCACCTCGGCGTCCGGCTGACCGACCTGACCTGGCACGAGAGCTACCGGCACGGGCCGGGCGCGGGCCAGGCGGTCGACATCGCCCTGGTGCAGGGCCCCGACGGGCTCGTCGACTTCGACTGCTACCAGCGCCCCGCGGACCGCGCCCAGACCGACGACGTGCGCGTCTTCTGCCAGGGCCGGGCCGCCATCGCCGCCCCGGCCGAGAGCGCGACCAGCGCCCCGCTGCCCGACGCCCAGACCCGCCCCACGCCCGAGGCCACCGCCGAACTGCTGGCCACCCTCGGCCGGGCCGGGGTCGAACTCGGCGCCGGCTACCGGGCGGTGACCGCGATCCACCGCGGCGAGCGGCACCTGGTGGCCGCGCTGCACCTGCCCGCGGCTGCCGACCCGGCGCCCACCGCCGCCGGCTACGGCGCCCACCCCGTGCTGCTGGCCGCGGCCCTCCAGGTGGCCGCCGGCTGGCCCGCGACCGGGCAGCACACACCGGTGGCGCTGGCCGCGATCGACGAGGTGACCTTCCACGCCCCGTGCCTGGAGGACGCCCACGCGATCGTCACCGCCGGCGCCGCCCCCCAGGCCCTTGACCTCGACCTGCGCGACAGGAACGGCCGTCTGCTGGTCCGCCTGTCCGGTATCCGTTTCGCCCACAGAGATGAGGGGCCATGCTGACCACCCCGGACGTGACCATGCCGGAGGACCTGCACCTGTTCACCGAGGACTGGCAGGAGGCGCCCGCCACCGCGGCGACCCCGGCCCCCCGGTACCGCACCGCCCTGGTCTTCCTGACCGACGAGCGGGCGCGCCAGGCGGTCCGCGAGCGGCTACGGGCCGACCAGCCCGGTCTGACCGTGGTCTTCGCCGGTCGCGGCAGCGGCTACCGCAAGCTGGCCGCCGACTGGTACGAGGTCGGCGGCGACCTCGACGACGCCCACCGCACCCTGCTGCGGGCCGTCGCCGACGAACACGGGCCGCTGGAGGTGATCGCCCACCTGTGGGCCACCGAACCCGACGCGGGCCCCGACCTGCTGCACGACCCGGACCCGCTGCGCGCCCTGCTGCGGGCCGTCGCCCAGGAGACGGCCCGCGACGGGCACGCACCCGCCCGGATCGTGCTCGGCGGCAGCTACGCGGACGGCGCGCAGCGCTGCGCGCTCGAATCCTGGCTCGGCTTCGAGCGGTCGACCGGCCTTGTCATTCCCGGCGCCAAGGTCACCGTGCTCGCCCTGGACGGCGCCACCGTCGCCAGCACCGGGCTGCCGGACCTGCTCGCCACCGAACTCGCCGCGGCCGAGCCCACCGGCGCGCTGCACACCGCGGGCGCCCGGTACGTCCAGCGGATCACGCCGGTCGCGGCCCGGCCGGCGGCCGACCGCGAGGTGCTGCGCGCCGGCGGCACGTACCTGATCACCGGCGGCGCCGGCGGCCTCGGCACGATCTTCGCCGGCTGGCTCGCCCGCACCTACCGGGCCAACCTGGTGCTGCTCGGGCGCCGCCCCGAACAGACCCCCGCGGTGCAGGAGAAGCTGGCCGCGCTCACCGCCGACGGCGCGGCGGGCGTGCGCTACTTCCAGGCCGACGTGGCCGACGAGGCCGCGCTGACCGCTGCCGTGCGGGCCGCGGCCGGCCACTTCGGGCGGATCGACGGCGTGTTGCACGCCGCCGGCGTCGAGCAGCACGGCAGCATCGCCGACCGGGACGCGGCCACCTTCGCCCGGGTCATCGAGCCCAAGGTGACCGGCACGCTGGCCCTTGAGCGCGCGCTGACCGCGGCGCTGCCCGGCGACCAGGGCCCCGACTTCGTGTGTTACTTCTCGTCGAGCGCCGCCGTACTCGGCGACTTCGGCAGTTGCGACTACGCGGTGGGCAACCGCTTCCAACTCGCCCACGCCCGGCACCTGGCCCGGCAGCAGCCGGCCGGGCCGCGCCGGCTGGCCGTCTCGTGGCCGCTGTGGCGCAGCGACGGGATGAACCTGCCCGACGCCGACGCCGGCGACTTCTATCTGCGCTCCAGCGGGCAGCGCTACCTGGAACCGGCCGAGGGCACCGCGCTGCTGCGGCACCTGCTCGGCCAGGACGGGGTGACCTACCTGGCGATGGTCGGGCAGGGCGAGCGCATCAGGACCGCGCTGCGGATCGGCGCCACGGACCCGGCTCCGGCGACCGCCCCGGCCGTGCCTGCTGCGCCTGCCGCCCCCGTCGACGGCCCCGACCTCGGCGACGAGCTGCGGCGGGAGCTGAAGGAGGTGGTCAGCCAGATCATGATGCTGCCGGTGGCCAAGCTGGTCGGCGACGAGAACTTCCGGGAGTTCGGCTTCGACTCCATCACGCTGGTGGAGTTCGCGGGCGTGCTCTCCGAGCGGTTCGGCCTCGAACTCACCCCGGACGTCTTCTTCAGCTACCCCACCCTGAACACGCTGCACGAGTTCCTGCTGACCCGGCACGCGGACCGGCTGGCCGACCACTTCGGGATCGCCCAGGCCGCGGCCCCAGCCCCGGCTCCCGCGCGGCCCGCGCCCGCGGCCCCGGCCCCCCGGCCGACCCCCACCCAGGCCCAGCCGGCCCAACCAGCCCAACCGGCCCAGCAGTCCGATTCCGCCCGGCCGACCCAGCAGCCCCCGGCCGCCGACCCGGCGGCCCCCGCCCGGCCCGCCGCCAGGCTCCGTACCCGCCGCGGCGCCGGCAGCCGCTTCGCCGCGACCCCGGCGCCGGCCCAGGCCCAGCCGGCCGGCGCGGCCCCCGCAGCCCCGCAGCAGCCCGCCGACCAACCGGCCGGCCCCGCGGCAGCGCCGACCCCGGCCTCACCGCAGGCCGAGCCGCAGCAGCCCGCCCCGGTGCAGACCACCCCGGCGCAGCGGCCCGTCGCCCCCGCCGTGCCGAGCGTCGCCCCGTCCTCCGTGCCGATCGCCGAGCAGTACGCGCTCATCGGGATGAGCGGGCGTTTCCCCGGCGCCCGTACCGTCGAAGAGCTGTGGACGCTGCTGGCCGAGGGCCGCAGCGTGATCGGCCCGATGCCGCGCGAGCGGCGCGAGTGGTGGCTGGACGAGACGGTGCGGCCGGTCGGCGCGGTGCCCGGCATCGCCGAGTTCGACCCGCTGTTCTTCGAGATCGCGCCCAACGAGGCCGCCGCCATGGACCCGCGCCAGCGGCTGCTGCTCGAAGAGATGTGGAAGGCCCTGGAGGACGCCGGCTGCGGGCGCGAGCAACTCGCCACCGAGCGGGTGGGCGTCTTCGTCGGCGCCGAGGAGGGCGACTACCGCAGCATCGCCGCCGAGGAAGAGCGCATCACCTCCAACCACAACGCGGTGCTCGCCGCCCGGCTCTCCTACTTCCTCAACCTGACCGGCCCCGGCATCGCCATCAACACCGCCTGCTCCTCCAGCCTGGTGGCGCTGCACGAGGCGTGCCTGAGCCTGCGCCACGGCGACTGCGACACCGCCGTCGTCGCCAGCGCCAACCTGCTGACCACCCCCCGCGAGTACGACGCGATGGCCGGCGCCGGAATGCTCTCCGCGCAGGGCGTCTGCCGCGCCTTCGACAAGCGCGCCGACGGCATGGTGCCCGCCGAGGCCGTCGCCGTGGTCGTCCTCAAGCGGCGCGACGCCGCCGAGCGCGACGGCCACCGCATCTACCTCAACGTCCTGGCCAGCGGCGTCAACAACGACGGCAAGACCAACGGCATCACCGCCCCCAGCGGCAACGCCCAGACGCGGCTGTTGCAGGAGGTGTACGAGCGCGCCGGCGTCACCCCCGACACGCTCAGCCACCTGGTCACCCACGGCACCGGCACCCGGCTCGGCGACCCGATCGAGATCAACGCGCTGGCCGAGGCGTTCCGCCCGCACACCGACCGCACCGGGTTCTGCGCACTGACCTCGACCAAGCCCAACGTCGGCCACGCGCTGGCCGCATCGGGCCTGGTCAGCCTCATCGGGCTGGCGCTCGGCCTGCGCAAGGAGATCATCCCGCCGAGCATCAACTGCGAGCAGACCAGCGACTTCGTCCGCTGGTCCGAAAGCCCCTTCTACATCAGCCGCACGGCACACGCCTGGCCCGAGGAGGCCGGCCGGCCGCGCCGCGCCGCCGTCAGCTCCTTCGGCTTCAGCGGCACCAACGCCCACGTGGTGGTCGAGAGCCACGGCACCGACCGGGGCGACCTGGCCCGCCTCGGCGAACAGCCCGCCGCGCCCTGGCACCTGCTGCTCTGCTCGGCCCGTACCGAGACCGCGCTCACCCGGCAACTGCGCGACCTGGCCGACCACTTGGCGGCCCTGCCGGACGACGTCGGGCCCGGGCTGCTGGCCTCGGTCAGCCACACCCTGATCGCCGGCCGGCACCACCTCGCCCGCCGCTGCGCGCTGGTCGTACGCGACCGGGCCGACGCGATCGCCGCCCTGCGCCGCGCGGCCGACCAGCCCGGCGGTCCCGAGGGCACCTGGGGCGTGGCGCCGCGCGAGTTCACCGTGACCGCCGCCCAGCGGCGCGCGCTGGACGAGCTGGTGGCCGAAGCCGCCGCCGACCGCGGCCCCGACCTGCTCGCCGAACTGGCCCGCGCCTACTGCCAGGGCCACGAGCCGACCGCGTTCACCGGCTTGTGGGGTGGCAACCCGCCGGCCCGTACCGGGCTGCCCTCCTACGCCTTCGACCACGCCGAGTACTGGGTGACGCACACGCCCGCCGCGGTCGCCGGCGGCGCCGCCCGGCTGCACCCGCTGGTGCACCGCAACGTCTCGGACGTGAGCGGGCTGCGGTACGCCTCCACCTTCACCGCCCGCGACGCCGCGACCGACTGGTTCGCGGAAGGCGCCCCGACGCATGGGGCCCTACTCGAACTGGCCCGTACCGCCGTCGAGTTGGGCCTCGGCGGAGAGCCGAAGCCGGTCGCCCTGCACGAGGTGGCCTGGCACGCGCCGATCCCCGCTCCCGACGCGGACGGCACGGCCGAACTCGCGCTCCGCATCGACCTGCGGGACGCCGGCGCCGGCCGGCTCGACTGGGCCCTGTACGCGGGCGAGGGCGAGGACGCGTACCTGGTGTGCGACGGCGCCGCAGCCCCCGACGACGCGTCGCAGCCCGCGGCCCGGCTCGACCTGGCCCTGCTGCGCGCCGACGCCGGCCGGGACCGCGTACTCCTGGAACTCGCGCCGGACGCGGCAGCCGACACAGCGCCGCTGCCGGCCGCCGCGCACCTGGACGCCTGCCTGGCCGCCGCACGGCAACACGCCGGCTGGAGCGGCGAGGGCGCCGTCACCGCGCTGACCGGGGCCCGCTTCCCGCAGGCCATAAGCCCCGCGCGGTGGGCGCTGCTCACCCCGCGGGTCGAAGCGGGCACCGACCGGCTGACCCTCACCGCCGAACTCGCCGCGGCCGATGGCACCGTCGTCGCCCACCTCGACGGCCTCACCCTGAGCCGCGCGCAGCAGCGGCCGGCGGGCGCCGCCCAGGCGCCGGGCGAGGGCCGGCGGTCCCGGATGCGCGGCTGGACCGTCGCGCAGTGCCTGGCCTGGGAGTTGGCCGACGCCGCCGGGCAGGTCATCGGCATCCCGGCCGAAGAGCTCGACCCGGACGAGAACCTGGCCAACTACGGCATCGACTCCCTCAACATCGCCGCGTTCGCCACCAAGCTCACCGGCCGCCTCGGCCTCACCCTCACCCCCGACCTGTTCTTCAGCCACCCCACGCTCAAGCGCCTTGAGACCTTCCTGCTCACCTCGCACACCGAGCGGATGGACACCCTCTACCGCGAGGGCAGTGCGGGCGGCGCGGCCACCGCGGCCGGTAGCGGCGAGCGCAAGCGCCGCTCCGACCGCTTCGCGGGGGCCACGGCGACGGGCACCGGCTCGACCGTGACCGGCAGCGCCGCCGCGGCCGTCGACGAGCCGATCGCCATCGTCGGCATGAGCGGCCGGTTCCCCGGCGCCCGCACCGTCGAGGAGCTGTGGCAGATCGTCGCCGAGGGCCGCAGCGTCATCGCCGACGTGCCCGCCGACCGCCAGGGCTGGCCGGCCGACGAGGAACCGGCCGAAGGACAGCAGCCGGCGCGGTTCGGCTCCGTGCCCGGCATCGCCGAGTTCGACCCGCTGTTCTTCGAGATCTCGCCGCGCGAGGCCGAACTCATGGACCCGCGCCAACGGCTGCTGCTCCAGGAGATGTGGCGCGCCCTGGAGGACGCCGGCTACGGCGACCAGGCGGTCGCCGAAGGCAATGTGGGCGTCTTCGTCGGCGTCGAAGAGGGCGACTACCGCTACCTGGTCGACGAGCGGGCCACCGTCACCTCCAACAGCAACGCCATCCTCGCCGCACGCCTCGCCTACTTCCTGAACCTGTCAGGACCCGCCATGGCCATCAACACCGCCTGCTCCTCCGGCCTGGTGGCGCTGCGCGAAGCCTGTCTGAGCCTGGCCCACGGCGACTGCGACACCGCCATCGTCGCCGGCGCCGCCCTGATGACCTCCGACCACGACTACGTGGCCATGGAGAAGGCCAACATGCTCTCGCCCGACCGGACGTGCTACGCCTTCGACGAGCGGGCCAACGGCATGGTGCCCGGCGAGGCGGTGGCCGTCCTGGTGCTGAAGAAGCAGCAGGCGGCCGAGCGGGACGGCAACCCCGTCCACGCCACCATCCTCGGCAGCGGCATCAACTACGACGGCAGGACCAACGGCATCACCGCCCCCAGCGGCGAGGCCCAGTCCCGCCTGCTCACCTCGGTCTACGACCGGTACGGCATCGCCCCGGACTCGCTGGACTACATCGTCAGCCACGGCACCGGCACCCGACTCGGCGACCCGATCGAGACCAACGCACTGGCCGAGGCGTTCCGCTCGCGCACCGACCGCACCGGCTACTGCGCCCTGACCTCGGTCAAGCCCAACATCGGGCACAGCATGGCCGCATCGGGGCTGGTCAACCTCATCTGCCTGGCCACCGCCATGCGCGAGGAGACCATCCCGCCGAGCATCAACAGCGACCAGCCGAGCGACTACATCGACTGGCAGCAGAGCCCCTTCTACGTCAACCGCGAGCCCCGCGCCTGGCCCGCCACGCCCGGCCGGCCCCGCCGCGGGGCGGTCAGCTCCTTCGGCATGAGCGGCACCAACGCCCACGTCGTACTCCAGGCACCCGCGGCGGCGGTGCCGCCGGCCGGGCACCAGGTTCCGCAGCACCACCTGCTGCTGGTCTCGGGCAAGACCGAAGAGGCGCTGACCGAGCGGCTCGAAGCCCTCGCCGACCACCTCGCCAAGGGACCCGACGACGCCGCGTACCTGGCCTCGGTCAGCCGCACCCTGATGACCGGCCGGCACCACTTCGCGCTGCGCTGCGCCGTGGTCGCGCAGGACCGGGAGGACGCGGTACGGCTGCTGCGGGAGGCCGCGGCCGGCGTCAAGATCCCCAACCTGGTGCGCGGCACAGTCAGCCGGGACTTCACGCCCAACGCCACCATCGGCAAGCTGATCGACGGCCTGGTGCGGACCAGCCGCACGGTGTGGGAGGACGGCGTCCGCTACTCGGACCACCTCACCGCGCTCGCCGAGTTCTACTCGCAGGGCTACCCGCCCCACTTCGACGACCTGTGGGGGACCCGACCCCGCCTGGTCTCCCTGCCCGGCTACCCCTTCGCCACCGAGCACTACTGGGCCTCGGCTGCGCCCGGCAGCGCCCTGGCGGTCGGCACGCCCGACGCCGGCCTCCAGCCCGCCGTACAGGAACACACCCAGGACGGCAAGGTCATCCACCGATTCAGCTCGCAGTTCTCCGGCCGAGAAGCCTTTCTGAACGACCTGCTGATTCCCATCGAGAACACCACTCGCTGAGCAGCGGCACTTTTAGCAGGAGGAATCGATCCACATGTACGACGGTATGGACGCCTCGCGTGTCAAGGTGCTGCCGGAAGCCGCTCAACTGGAGATGGTGCGCGCCGCCGCGACCCTGGCGGCCGAGGACCGCGGCGACGCCGGGTCCGTGGTGCGCCTGACCGACGTGGTCTGGCACGAGCCGGTCGTCGTCGGCCCGGAGCAGCAGGTCCACGTCGACCTGCACCCCGGCGCGCACGGCGCCGCCGACACCTGGGCGGTGTTCGCGGACGCGGGCGCCGGCACCGGCAGCAGCGGCACCGTGTCCGTGTTGCACGACGCGGGCGCCGAGCGGGTCGACCTAGCCGCGTACGGGACGGGCCAGCGGCCCGGCACCCTCCTGGTGGACCTCGCCACCGGCGGGTCCGGCGGGCGCACCAACGCCGTGGTGGTGCCCGGCCAACTCGCCGCCTGCCTGGCCGCGGTGGCCCGCGACGCAGGCTGGGACGCGGCCGACGTGTGGCTGCTCGGCGCCGACGAGGTGACGTACGCCGACTCCTCCCGGCAGGCCGTCAAGGGCGCGGTGGAGATCGCCGCCGATCCCTCCGGGCGGACCGCGACGCTCTCCGTCGACCTGGTGGACCGGCGCGGCAAGAGCCTGGTCAGCTTCCGGGCCCTGCGCGTCTCGGCCGAGGAGCGCCAGCCGGCCGAGGCCGCGACCGAGCAGGGCGGCCCGGCCGCTGCGACGGCTGCGACCGGTCACACCGGCCCGGCGGATGCCCCCGCCCCCGCCGCCACCTCGCAGACCGTGGAGACCGTGCCGCCCGGCCCCGGGCGCCGGACCGAGATGGCCGGCTGGACGGTCGCCGAGTGCCTGGATTGGGAGCTCAAGGACGTCGTCTTCCACCTGCTGAAGCTGCCGGTGGACAAGTTGGACGAGTCGGCCAACCTCCAGGACTACGGCTTCGACTCGATCAGCCTGGTGGAGTTCGCCGGCGTGCTCGGCGAACGGCTCGGCGTGGAACTCACACCCGACGTCTTCTTCAGCTACCCCACCCTGGCCGGCCTCGCCGGCCACCTCCTGGAGACGGCCGCGGACACCCTCGAAGCGCACTACCGCGAGGGCCGCACCATCACCCGTACCATCACGAACCCCAGCAACACCGGTAGCGCCGGCCGTGCCGGCAACCCCGCCGCCGGCGCGCCCACCGGCACCACCACGCCGGCCGCCCCGCAGGCCACCGGCGCCACGCCGCGCGCCCAGCGCCGCCCCGAGGCCCGCCAGCGCCGGCTGCGCATGAGCGCCCCGGCCGCCGCCGTGGACGCGGGCGCCGTCGGCACCGAACCGGTGGCGATCGTCGGCATGAGCGGCCGGTTCCCCGGCGCGCGGACCGTCGACGAGCTGTGGCAGATCCTGGCCGACGGCCGCTCCGTGGTCGGCCAGGTGCCGGCGGAGCGGCGCCCCGCCTGGGGCACCGAGCGCCGGATGGGCGCGATCGAGGGCGTGGCCGAGTTCGACCCGCTGTTCTTCGAGATCTCGCCCCGCGAGGCCGAGCTCATGGACCCGCGCCAGCGGCTGCTGCTCCAGGAGATGTGGGCCGCCCTTGAGGACGCCGGCTACGGGCCCGAACAGTTGGGCCAGGAGAAGGTCGGCGTCTTCGTCGGCGTCGAAGAGGGCGACTACCGCAACCTCATCGCCGGCGACACCGGCGTCACCTCCAACAGCAACGCCATCCTCGCCTCCCGGTTGGCCTACTTCCTCAACCTGTCCGGGCCGAGCATGGCCATCAACACGGCCTGCTCCTCCGGCCTGGTCGCCCTGCACGAGGCGTGGCTGAGCCTGCGCTACGGCGACTGCGACACCGCCATCGTCGCCGGCGTCAACGTCCTCGCCGACCCGGCCAGCTACGACACGATGGCCCAGGCCGGAATGCTCTCGCCGGAAGGCACCTGCCGCGCCTTCGACCGGCGCGCCGACGGCATGGTGCCAGGCGAGGCCGTCGCCGTCCTGGTGCTCAAGCGGCAGCAGGCCGCCGAGGCTGACGGCCAGCGCATCTACGCCACCGTCCTGGGCAGCGGCGTCAACTACGACGGCAAGACCAACGGCATCACCGCCCCCAGCGGCGCCGCACAGGCCCGCCTGCTGAAGGACGTGTACGGGCGCGCCGGCGTGCCCGCCGAATCGGTGGGCTACCTCGTCACCCACGGCACCGGCACCCGGCTCGGCGACCCGATCGAGATCAACGCGCTCGCCGAGGCGTTCCGCGACTCCACCGACCAGACCGGCTTCTGCGCGCTCACCTCGACCAAGCCCAACATCGGGCACACCCAGGCCGCGTCCGGCCTGGTCAGCGTGGTGGCGCTGGCGCTCGCCATGCGGCAGGAGGTGATCCCGCCCAGCATCCACTGCGAGCAGCCCAGCGACTACATCCGCTGGGAGGACAGCCCCTTCTTCATCAACCGCGAGTCCCGGCCCTGGCCGCAGGAGGCCGACCGGCCGCGGCGCGGCGGCGTCAGCGCCTTCGGCATGAGCGGCACCAACGCGCACGTCATCCTGGAGGCGCCCGGCAGCGCCCGCAGCGACCGCGCGACCATCGACGAGCAGCCCGCAGCCCCCGCCTACCTGCTGCCGCTCTCCGCCAAGACCCCCGACGCCCTGGACCGGGCGCTCACCGAACTCGCCGACCACCTGGCCGCCCGCACCGACGCCGGACCCGGCTACCTGGCCTCGGTCAGCCACACCCTGACCGTCGGCCGGCACCACTTCGCACACCGCTGCGCCGTCGTCGCCGTCGACCGCGAGGACGCCGTACGGCTGCTGCGCCAGGCCGCGCAGGGCGAGAAGCCCCGCAAGGTCTTCCGCGCCACCGTCACCCGCGACTTCACGCCCAACAGCCTCGTCGGCGACCTGGTCGCGGAGGCCCCGCGGCGCCGCCAGGACCCCGCCCGCTACCAGGAACTCCTGGTGGCCATGGCCGACCTGTACTGCCAGGGCTACGACCCGCGGCTGCCCGACCTGTTCGACGGGCAGGTGCTGCGCGTCGGCCTGCCCAGCTACCCCTTCGCCCGGCGCACCTGCTGGCTGCCGGAGAGCCACACCGCAGCCACCACCGGCCGGCAACTGCACCCGCTGGTCCACGAGAACACCTCAAGCCTGACCGAGCAGCGCTACGGCTCGCTGTTCACCGGCGCCGAGCCGTTCCTCACCGACCACGTCGTCCACGACCGCAAGATCCTGCCCGCCGCCGCCTACCTGGAGATGGTGCGCGAGGCGGTCCAGCAGGCCACCCGCGGCCCCGGCGCCGACGCCGTCCGGATGCGACTGGTCAACCTGCGCTGGCTGCGCCCGCTGGCCGTCGACGGCCCCGTCCAGGGGCAGCTCGCCCTCATCCCCGAGCCGGGCGGTGACATCGGCTTCGAGGTGTTCTCCGGCGAGGCCGACACGGACATCCACTGCCAGGGCGACGCCGTCCTGGTGCCCCCGGCGCAGGCCGACGAGGCGCCCGTCATCGACGTGCCCGCGGTCCGCGCCGACTGCACCCGCACGCTGGGCGCCACCGAGTGCTACGAGCTGTTCGCCGCCGCGGGCCTCCAGTACGGGCCCACCCACCGCACCATCACCGAACTCGGCCTCGGCACCGACCTGGTCGTCGCCCGCCTCGCGCTGCCCGCGGCCGACGACTCCTACGTGCTGCACCCCGGCCTGCTCGACGGCGCCTTCCAGGCCACCGCGGGCTTCATGGCCGCGGAGGGCGTCACCGGCCATCTGCCGGTCGCCCTGGACGAGGCGGAGATCTACGCCCCGGCCGCCACCCCCGCCTGGGCCGTCATCCGCCGGCTGCCATCGGCCGGCGCCTGGGTGAACCGCTTCGACATCGACCTGTGCGACGACGCCGGCCGGGTCAGCGCCCGACTGCGCGGCTTCACCACCAGCCTCAGCAGCAGCGACATGGCGGCCCAGGACGCCGGCGCCACCCCGGCGACCGGCCTGTGGCAGGCCGACTGGACCGCGATCGAGCTGGCCGCGTCCTCGCTGACCGCGACCGGCGAGCCCACCGGCTGGGCCGCACACCACGTCCTGCTCTGCGACCTGCCCGCGGCCCCCACCGCGGACCAGTTCGGCACCGGAGCCAGCGTCCGGGCGCTGACCAGCACCGGCGAGGACACCGCCGAGCGCTTCACCAGCCTCGCCGAGCAACTCTTCCACCACGTACGGGAGATCCTCGCCACCCGCCCCGCGCACGACGTACTGCTCCAGGTCGTCGTCCCCGGCGGCGGGGCGGCCCAGGTGCACGGCGGGCTCTCCGGGCTGCTGCGCACCGCCCAGTTGGAAAACCCGCGCCTGGTCACCCAACTCGTCGCTCTCCAGCCCTCCTTCGACATCCAGACGCTGCCGGCCCAGCTCGCGGCCGAGGCCGCCGGCGACCAGCTCGACCCCGAGGTCCGCCACACGGGCGACGCCCGTCTGGTGCCCGGGTGGACGATGCTGCCGCAGCCGACCGACACCGCCGGCCCGGCGCTGCCCTGGCGCGCCGACGGCACGTACCTGATCACCGGCGGTGCCGGCGGCCTCGGGCTGCTGTTCGCCGAGGAGATCGCCCGGCAGGCGCCCGGCGCGCGCATCGTGCTCACCGGCCGCTCGCCGCGCACCGACCGCATCGACGCGGCCCTCGCCCGGCTGACCGGGGCCGGCGCCCGCGCCTCCTACCGCAGCCTGGACGTCACCGACCGGGCCGCCGTCGCCGCTGCCGTCGCCGACCTCGCCGCCAGCGGCGGGCTGCACGGTGTGCTGCACTGCGCCGGCGTACTGCGCGACAACTACCTCATCCGCAAGGAACTGGACGAGCTCCGCCAGGTGCTGGCCCCCAAGGTCACCGGCCTGGTGGCGCTGGACGCCGCCACCGCCCACCTGGACCTGGACCTCCTGGTCTGCTTCGGCTCCACGTCGGGCGCGGTCGGCAACGCCGGCCAGGCGGACTACGCGCTCGGCAACGCGTTCATGGACCGCTTCGCCGCACACCGCGCCGAACTGGTGCGGGCCGGGAAGCGCAGCGGCCGTACCCTCGCCGTCGACTGGGCGCTGTGGCGCGACGGCGGCATGGGCGTCGATGACCAGGTGCTGGCCCAGATGGAGGCCCGCAGCGGCCTGGTGCCCATTCCCCGTGAGGACGGCATCGCCGCCTTCTACCGGGCGCTGGCCAGCGACGCCACCCAGACGCTGTGCCTGTCGGCCAGGGACGCCCGGCGGCTGGCAGCGGCCACCGACCGGCTCACCGAGCGGCCGGCCCGCCAGCAGCAGGTGGCCGCGGCGGGCGAGCCGGACACGGGTGTCGCGGGCGGTCGCGTCGTGAACTACCTGCGCGAGGTCGTCGGCCGCGAGCTCAAGCTCGACACGCCGAGCCTGGAGGCCGACGCCCCGCTCAGCGAGTACGGCATCGACTCCATCAGCGTCATGACGCTCACCGACGCGCTGGAGCGCGACTTCGGCAAGCTGCCCAAGACGCTGTTCTTCGAGTACCAGACGCTGGCCGAACTCGGCGGCTACCTGCTCGCGGCGCACCCGGCGCAGGCCGCCCGGGTGGTCGGCGCCGGCGCCAAGCCGGCGGTGCGTACGGCAGCGGCGCCGCAGCCCACCGCCGGCGAGCGCCCGACCACCACCGTCGCGCGCCGCAGGGGACGCTCCCGCTTCCTGCCGGCCGCCGGACAGGCCGCCACCGCGCCCACCGGCTCGCCCGACATCGCCATCATCGGCCTGGCCGGCCGCTACCCGCAGGCCCCCGACCTGGACGCCTTCTGGGCCAACCTGCTGGCCGGCCGGAACAGCGTCACCGAGGTGCCGGCCGACCGCTGGGACCACCAGAGCTACCAGCAGGACGGCATCTACTGCCGCTGGGGCGGCTTCATCGAAGGCGCCGACCAGTTCGACCCGCTGTTCTTCAACATCGCGCCCCGCGAGGCCGAGTTGATGGACCCGCAGGAGCGGCTGTTCCTCCAGTGCTCGTACGCCGCGCTCCAGGACGCCGGCTACACCCCGCAGGACCTCGACGGCCAGAGCGCGGACGGCACGGCGCGCCGGGCCGGCGTATTCGTCGGCGTGATGACCTCCGACTACCAGTTCTTCGGCCTGGAGCGGCAACTTGCCGGCGCGCCGATCGCCACCGGCGGCAACTTCTCGTCCATGGCCAACCGGGTCTCCTACCACCTGGACTTCCACGGCCCCTCGCTCGCCGTGGACACCATGTGCTCCTCCTCGCTCACCGCCATCAGCCTGGCCTGCGAGAGCATCCGCCGCGGCGAGAGCGACGTGGCGATCGCCGGTGGCGTCAACCTGTCGCTGCACCCCAACAAGTTCCTCCTCCTCTCGCAGGGCAAGTTCGCCTCGACCAACGGCCGCTGCGAGTCCTTCGGCGACGAGGGCGACGGCTACGTGCCGGCCGAGGGCGTGGGCGCGGTGCTGCTCAAGCCGCTGGCGCTCGCGGAGGCCGACGGCGACCACGTCTACGGCGTCATCAAGGGCACCGCCCTCAACCACGGCGGCCGGACCAACGGCTACACCGTCCCCAGCCCCAACGCCCAGGGCAACGTCATCGGCGCGGCCCTGCGGCAGTCCGGGATCGACCCGCGGGCCGTCAGCTACGTGGAGGCGCACGGCACCGGCACCAAGCTGGGCGACCCGATCGAGATCCGCGGCCTGAGCCAGGCACTGGCCGACGCCGGCCAGGCCGGCCAGATCGCCATCGGCTCGGTCAAGTCCAACATCGGCCACGCCGAGGCCGCCGCCGGCATCGCCGGGCTCACCAAGGTGCTGCTCCAGATGCGGCACGGCACGCTGGTGCCCTCGCTCCACTCGGACGTGCTCAACCCGTTCATCGACTTCGACGACACACCCTTCGCGGTGCAGCAGGACGTCGCCGAGTGGCGGCGGCCGGTCATCGACGTCGACGGCCGGCCGCTGACCCACCCGCGCGTCGCCGGCCTCTCCTCCTTCGGCGCCGGCGGCTCCAACGCCCACCTGGTCATCGAGGAGTACGCGCCGACCGCCGGCACCACCCGCCGCCCGGCCGCGACCCCGGCCGGCCCGGTCGCCCTCGTGCTGTCCGCCAAGACCGAGGAACGGCTGCGGGTGAGCGCCGAGCGGCTGCTCGCCGCGCTGCGCACCGGCCGCTACACCGACGCCGACCTGCCCGCCATCGGACACACCCTGCAACTCGGCCGGGAGGCGCTGACCCACCGCCTGGGCCTGGTCGCCCAGAACCTGGCCGAAGCGGACCGCAAGCTCGCCGGCTACCTGGCCGGCTCGGCCCCCGCGGGCGAGGTCGCCACCGGACAGGCCAGGGCCGGCGCCACCGACACGGACCAGCCCGTCGGCGCCGACGGCCGGCCGCAGCCGCTGGTCGAGGCGTGGACGCAGGGCCTGGCCGTCGACTGGCGCGAGCTGTACGGGCCGAACGACACCCCGGGCCGCATCAGCCTGCCCGGCTACCCGTTCGCCGAGGAGACGTACTGGCTGCCCGGCGGCGACCGGCTGCCGGTACGCGCCGGCGGCGTCGCCGCACTGCACCCGCTGGTGCACGAGAACACCTCCGACCTGACCCGCCAGCGCTTCACCTCCCGGCTCACGACCGCCCCGACGCCGGCTGCCGGGCTGGAGATGGCGCGCGCCGCACTGCTGCTGGCCAGCCCCGGTGCCGCTGCCGACACGCACACGGTGCGGCTGACGGACGTCACCTGGCACGGCGCCCCGGAGCTGGCCACCGACGGCCAGGCCGTCCACGTCTCCCTCCTGCCGACCAGCGCGAACTCCGTGGAGTGGGCGGTCTACGCCGACCAAGTAGGTGCGGAAGACGAGGAGTTGGTGGCCGCCGAGGGTGCCGCGACGCTGGCCCCGGCCGCCGCGCAGCCCGCCCCGCGCCTCGCCAAGGACGGTGCCGAGGGACAGCTCATCGAGGTGTCCGTGCCCGAGACGGGCCACCCGGCGCTGGCCCTGCTGCACGCCGTCGAAGCCTGCCTGGCCACCGTTGACGAGGTGCACACCGCGCGCGAGGTCGTTTTCACGCCGGCCGCCGAACGGCCGGCCTGGGCGCTGCTCGACCGGCGTCCGGACGACCTGGACCTGACCGTGTGCGCGGCGGACGGCACCGTACTGCTCCAGGTGCGCGGCCTGACGCACGGCGGCGCGGCCGGCACGGACGCCGAGGACGAGGTGGCAGCCCCGGCGGCCGACGCGGTCGCCTCGGCAGCGGCCGAGGTCGCCGCCGGCCCCGGCCGGCGGGCCGAGATGGCCGGCTGGTCGCTTGCGCAGTGCCTGGACTGGGAGCTCAAGGACGTCATCGCCGGCGTGCTCAAGCTGCCCGTCGACCGCATGGAAGACGGCGTCAACCTCCAGGACTTCGGCTTCGACTCGATCAGCCTGGTGGAGTTCGCCGGCGTGCTCGGCGAGCGCCTCGGCATCGACCTGACCCCCGACGTCTTCTTCAGCTACTCGACGCTGGAGGCGCTCGGCGGCCACCTCCTGGAGACGCACGCCGCAACCCTGGAGCCCTTCTACCGCGAGGGCGGTACCGCAACCGGCGGCGCCGCGGTAGCCGAGCGACCGGCCGCGAAGGCCGCGCGGCCCGCCAAGGGCGGCAAGGCAGCCGCCTCGGGCAAGGCCGCCAAGCGGCGCCGGGCCGCCGCTGGCCGCCTGGTGCGGCGCGGCACCGCGGACGCCGGTCCCGAGCCGGTGGCGATCGTCGGCATGAGCGGCCGGTTCCCGGGCGCGCGCACGGTGGACGAGTTGTGGCAGGTGCTGGCCGACGGCCGCTCCGTGGTCGGCGAGGCCCCGGCTGACCGGCGCCCCGCCTGGGGCACCGAACGCCGCATCGCGGCCATCCCCGGCGTCGCCGAGTTCGACCCGCTGTTCTTCGAGATCTCGCCGCGCGAGGCGGAGAACATGGACCCGCGCCAGCGGCTGCTGCTCCAGGAGATGTGGGGCGCCCTGGAGGACGCCGGCTACGGCCCGCGGCAGCTCAACGAGGAGAAGGTGGGTGTCTTCGTCGGCGTCGAGGAGGGTGACTACATCTTCCTCACCGGCGAGGAGGGCAGCGTCACCGCGCACGCCACCTCCATCCTGGCCGCCAGGCTCGCCTACTTCCTGAACCTGTCGGGTCCGAGCATGGCGATCAACACCTCGTGCTCCTCGGGTCTGGTGGCGTTGCACGAGGCGTGCCTGAGCCTGCGGTACGGCGACTGTGACACTGCGATCGTCGCCGGCGCCAACATCCTTTCCTACCCGGGCAGTTACGACGCCCTCGCGCGCGCCGGGATGCTCTCCGAAGAGGGCCTGTGCCGGGCGTTTGACCGGCGTGCGGATGGGATGGTGCCGGGTGAGGCGGTGGCGGTGCTGGTGCTCAAGCGTCAGCAGGCTGCCGAGGCTGATGGTCAGCGGATTTACGCGACGGTGTTGGGCAGTGGCGTCAACTACGACGGTAAGACGAATGGGATCACGGCGCCCAGTGGTGCGGCCCAGGCCCGTCTGTTGCGGGAGACGTACGAGCGTACGGCGATTGCGCCGGAGTCGCTGGAGTACCTGGTGACGCACGGTACCGGTACGCGGCTCGGTGACCCGATCGAGATCAACGCGCTCGCGGAGGCGTTCAAGGAATCCACCGATCGGACCGGGTTCTGTGCGTTGACGTCGACGAAGCCGAACATCGGTCATACGCAGGCTGCTTCGGGTCTGGTGAGTGTGATGGCGTTGGCGCAGGCGATGCGGCGGGAGGTGATTCCGCCGAGCATCAACTGTGAAGAGTTGAGTGACTACATTCGGTGGGAGGACAGTCCGTTCTTCGTCAACCGTGAGGTGCGGGCGTGGCCCGAGCGTGCTGATGGGGTGCCGAGGCGTGGTGGGGTGAGTGCCTTCGGGTTCAGTGGTACCAACGCCCATGTCGTCCTCGAAGCCCACGGCTCGGCCCGTACGCACCGGGCCCAGTTGGAGGAACAGCCCGCGGTCGCCTCGTACCTGCTGCCGGTCTCCGCCAAGACCCCCGAGGCCCTGGAACAGTTGCTGACCGCGCTCGCCGATCACCTGGCGGCGCAGAGCGATGCGGGTGCGGGTTACCTGTCGTCGGTCAGTCACACCCTGATGGCGGGCCGACACCACTTCGCTCACCGGTGCGCGCTGGTGGTGCACGACCGGGAGGACGCGGTACGACTGCTCCGCCAGGCCGCGGCCGGCGAGAAGCCCCGCAAGGTCTACCTCGGCACCGTCACCCGCGACTTCACCCCCAACAGCCTGGTCGAGGACCTGGTGGCGGAGGCCCCGCGCAGCCGCCAGGACTCCGGTCGCTACCAGGAACTCCTGCTGGCCATGGCCGACTTCTACTGCCAGGGTTACGAGCTCCGCTTCGACGGCCTCTTCGACCGGCAGCCCACCCGCATCAGCCTGCCCACCCACCCCTTCGCCCGCGAGCTGTACTGGCCGTCCGATGAGGACCTCGCCAAGGAGCTCGGCCGCCGCGGCCACGCGGACGACGCGGACGCCTTCGAGGAGTACACCGCCTACGAAGAGGTCGAGGAGACGGTGACCGAGGGTGGCGACGGCGCCGCGGTGGCCCCCGGCCCCGGGCGGCGTGCCGAGATGGCCGGCTGGTCCATCGCGCAGTGCCTGGAGTGGGAACTGAAGGACGCGGTGTCGCAACTGCTCAAGCTGCCCATCGACAAGCTGGACGAGTCGGCCAACCTCCAGGACTACGGCTTCGACTCGATCAGCCTGGTGGAGTTCGCCGGCGTGCTCGCCGAGCGCCTGGCCATCGAGCTCACCCCCGACGTCTTCTTCAGCTACCCCACCCTGGAGGGCCTCGGCGGCCACCTGCTCGCCGCGCACGGCGACACCATCGAAGCCTTCTACCACCCGGGACACAGCGGTGCGACCCCGACCACGCGGCGCGTGAAGCGGGCCGTCAAGCGGCGGCGCCCGGTCTCCGGCCGGGTGGTGCGCAGCGGCGGTGCGGACGCCGGTCCCGAGCCGGTGGCGATCGTCGGCATGAGTGGCCGGTTCCCGGGCGCCCGCTCGGTGGACGAGTTGTGGCAGGTGCTGGCCGACGGCCGCTCCGTGGTCGGCCAGGTGCCGGCCGACCGGCGCCCCGACTGGGGCACCGAGCGCCGCATGGGCGCGATCGAGGGGGTGGCGGAGTTCGATCCGCTGTTCTTCGAGATCTCGCCGCGCGAGGCGGAGAACATGGACCCGCGCCAGCGCCTGATGCTCCAGGAGATGTGGAAGGCCCTGGAGGACGCCGGTTACGGCGCCGAGCACCTGGGCCGCGAGAAGGTCGGCGTGTTCGTCGGCGTCGAGGAGGCCGACTACGTCTTCCTCACCGGCGAAGAAGGCAGCGTCACCTCCAACGCCACCTCCATCCTCGCCTCGCGCCTGGCGTACTTCCTGAACCTGTCGGGTCCGAGCATGGCGATCAACACCTCGTGCTCCTCGGGTCTGGTGGCGTTGCACGAGGCGTGCCTGAGCCTGCGGTACGGCGACTGTGACACCGCGATCGTCGCCGGCGCCAACATCCTCTCCTTCCCCGGCACCTACGACGCGATGGCCCGCGCCGGGATGCTGTCGGAGGAGGGTTTGTGCCGGGCGTTTGACCGGCGTGCGGATGGGATGGTGCCGGGTGAGGCGGTGGCGGTGCTGGTGCTCAAGCGTCAGCAGGCTGCCGAGGCTGATGGTCAGCGGATTTACGCGACGGTGTTGGGCAGTGGCGTCAACTACGACGGCAAGACGAATGGGATCACGGCGCCCAGTGGTGCGGCCCAGGCTCGTCTGTTGCGGGAGACGTACGAGCGTACGGCGATTGCGCCGGAGTCGCTGGAGTACCTGGTGACGCACGGTACCGGTACGCGGCTCGGTGACCCGATCGAGATCAATGCGCTCGCGGAGGCGTTCAAGGAATCCACCGATCGGACCGGGTTCTGTGCGTTGACGTCGACGAAGCCGAACATCGGTCATACGCAGGCTGCTTCGGGTCTGGTGAGTGTGATGGCGTTGGCGCAGGCGATGCGGCGGGAGGTGATTCCGCCGAGCATCAACTGTGAAGAGTTGAGTGACTACATTCGGTGGGAGGACAGTCCGTTCTTCGTCAACCGTGAGGTGCGGGCGTGGCCCGAGCGTGCTGATGGGGCGCCGCGGCGTGGTGGGGTGAGTGCCTTCGGGTTCAGTGGTACCAACGCCCACGTCGTCCTCGAAGCCCACGGCACCGAGCGGGCCGAGCAGGAGCGGCTGGCGGCCCAGCCGGTCGCCCCCGCCTACCTGTTGCCGCTCTCCGCCAAGACCGCCGAGGCGCTGGCCCAGAACCTGACCGCGCTCGCCGATCACCTGGCGGCGCAGAGCGATGCGGGTGCGGGTTACCTGTCGTCGGTCAGTCACACCCTGATGGCGGGCCGGCACCACTTCGCTCACCGGTGCGCGCTGGTGGTGCACGACCGGGAGGACGCGGTACGACTGCTGCGCCAGGCCGCGGCCGGCGAGAAGCCCCGCAAGGTCTACCTCGGTGCCGTACCGCGCGAGTTCTCACCCAACGCCGCCGTGCACACGGTCGTCCAGGAGATGACCGACGAGGCCGCGGGCAACCCGCAGGACCACGCCCGTTACCAGGAACTCCTGCTGGCACTGGCCGACTTCTACTGCCAGGGTTACGACCCGCGCCTCCAGGACCTCTTCGAGCAGCGGCCCGCCCACATCAGCCTGCCCACCCACCCGTTCGCGGTGCGCAACCTGTGGGTCGGCGGACACCGGGAACGGCTCGCGGCAGCCGCCGCGGCGGCCACCCCGACCGCAGCCCCGGCCCCGGCCAGCCAGCCGGCGGTCCAGCCCGCCCCGGCCGCAGCGCCGGCCCCCGTCGTGGCCCCGACTGCCAGTCGGCCGGCGCCCGCCGCACCCGCGAGCAACCGGCCGGCGAC
>NZ_JBLIWA010000016.1:0-153287 GCF_047525675.1 Streptomyces sp. 796.1
ATGGTACTGCAGGGGGGACCCTGTGGGAGAGTAGGACGCCGCCGAACTCCTTTTAATAGAAGCCCCGTTACGAACCTGGTTCGTGACGGGGCTTCTATGCGTTGTGGGGGGGGCTTGGTAGGGAGAATTCTCTGCCAAGCCCCCCTTTTTTGTGTTGCGTGCCTGCCAACGCCGGCCGATGGGGGCGCGGTCGTCGGGCTGGCAGCATGTCGCCGGGTGCCGCGATTTGTCGGTGTTGACTGGGCGGCGATGAAGGGTGGTCGCGTGTACCCCTGTGCACGAGGGCGCTCTGCATGCGGGTAAAGTCGGGACGCATCATTGGCACGTTCCACAGGAGGCCCCCGGGTGGAGGTCCAGGAGACGCGCGTTCAAACCGACCGCGTACTCACCATCCCGAACATCCTCAGCATGGCACGCCTCGCCGGCGTGCCCGTGTTCCTGTGGCTCATTCTGTTGCCCGAGTTCGGCGGCCCCAAAGCCGACGGATGGGCACTGCTGGTGCTGATGTTCAGCGGGATCAGCGACTACCTCGACGGGAAACTCGCTCGCCGGTGGAACCAGATCAGTAGCCTCGGTCGACTTCTCGACCCGGCCGCCGACCGGCTCTATATCCTCTCCACCATCGTCGGTCTGACCTGGCGGGAGATTCTGCCACTCTGGTTGACCATCGCGCTTCTCGCGCGCGATCTGCTGCTCCTCGTGATGGTCGGCGTCCTGCGCCGCCACGGCTATCCGCCGCCCCAGGTGAACTTCCTCGGCAAGGCGGCGACCTTCAACCTCATGTACGCATTCCCGCTCCTCCTTCTGAGCGATGGGAGTGGCTGGCTGCCGACGCTCGCTGCTATTTTCGGATGGGCGTTCGCAGGATGGGGTACAACGCTCTACTGGTGGGCAGGGATCCTCTACGTGGTTCAGGTCCGTCGGCTCGTCAAGGCGGACGCCACGGCCGGCTGAGCTCGCTGATGCGCCAGCCCTAGAGGGGCCGAAGCTGCCCCACCTGAACTCCAGTGCGTCATCTGGATGGGCGAAGTCGGCATGACCGTCGTCTCTTCAAGGAGGACGCTTCCGACATGAAGGCCGTCGTAATGGCCGGTGGCGAGGGAACTCGCCTCCGGCCGATGACTTCGAGCATGCCCAAGCCATTGCTGCCGGTAGCCAATCGGCCAATCATGGAGCATGTACTGCGCCTGCTCAAGCGGCACGGTCTTAATGAGACCGTGGTGACCGTGCAGTTCCTCGCCTCACTGGTACGGAACTACTTCGGAGATGGCGAAGAGCTCGGGATGGAGCTCACGTACGCCAACGAGGAGAAACCACTCGGTACCGCGGGAAGCGTCAAGAACGCCGAGGAAGCGCTGAAGGACGATGCGTTTCTCGTTATTTCCGGCGATGCGCTCACCGACTTCGATCTGACCGAGCTGATCAACTTCCACAAGGAAAAGGGCGCGCTCGTCACGGTCTGTCTGACCCGGGTGCCCAACCCGCTGGAATTCGGCATCACCATTGTCGACGAGGGCGGTCGGGTCGAGCGGTTCCTGGAAAAGCCCACCTGGGGACAGGTCTTCTCCGACACCGTGAACACCGGCATCTACGTCATGGAGCCCGAGGTCTTCGACTACGTCGAAGCCGACACCTCCGTCGACTGGTCGGGTGACGTCTTCCCGCAGCTCATGAAGGAAGGCAAGCCCATCTACGGCTATGTCGCCGAGGGCTACTGGGAGGACGTCGGCACCCACGAGAGCTATGTGAAGGCGCAGGCTGACGTCCTGGAGGGCAAGGTCGACGTCGAGATCGACGGCTTCGAGATCTCGCCGGGGGTCTGGGTCGCCGAAGGCGCGGACGTTCACCCTGATGCCGTACTGCGCGGCCCGCTCTACATCGGCGACTACGCCAAGGTGGAGGCGGGCACCGAGATCAGGGAACACACCGTCGTCGGCTCCAACGTGGTGGTCAAGAGCGGGGCCTTCCTGCACAAGACCGTCGTGCACGACAACGTGTACGTGGGGCAGCAGTGCAATCTGCGTGGTTGTGTCATTGGCAAGAACACCGACATCATGCGCGCCGCCCGGATCGAAGACGGCGCGGTCATCGGCGACGAATGCCTGATCGGTGAGGAATCGATCGTCCAGGGCAATGTCCGCGTCTATCCCTTCAAGACCATCGAGGCCGGCGCGTTCGTCAACACCTCGGTGATCTGGGAATCGCGAGGACAGGCCCACCTCTTCGGCGCACGCGGCGTCACCGGCATCCTCAACGTCGAGATCACGCCGGAACTCGCCGTCCGTCTGGCGGGGGCGTACGCGACGACCCTGAAGAAGGGTGCGACCGTCACCACGGCACGTGACCACTCCCGCGGTGCCCGGGCGCTCAAGCGCGCCGTCATCTCCGCGCTCCAGGCCAGTGCCATCGACGTACGTGACCTGGAGAACGTGCCGCTGCCCGTGGCGCGCCAGCAGACCGCCCGCGGTAGCGCCGGCGGGATCATGATCCGTACGACGCCCGGCGTACCCGACTCGGTCGACATCATGTTCATCGACGAGCGGGGCGCTGACCTCTCGCAGGGCGCCCAGCGCAAGCTGGACCGGGTGTACGCGCGTCAGGAGTACCGCCGCGCGTTCCCCGGCGAGATCGGTGACCTGCGGTTCCCCGCCAGCGTCTTCGACTCGTACACCGGTTCCCTGCTCCGTGCGGTGGACACCACCGGGGTGGCCGAGGCGGGGCTGAAGGTCGTGGTCGACGCCTCCAATGGGAGTGCGGGGCTGGTGCTGCCGAGCCTGCTCGGTCGGCTCGGCGTGGATGCGCTCACCATCAACCCCGGGTTGGACGAAGCGCGCCCGACCGAGACGGCCGAGGCCAGGCGGGCGGGGCTGGTGCGCCTCGGCGAGATCGTCGCCTCCGCGCGCGCGGCCTTCGGCGTCCGTTTCGACCCCGTGGGCGAGCGGCTCTCGCTCGTGGACGAGCAGGGGCGGATCGTCGAGGACGACCGTGCACTGCTGGTCATGCTCGACCTGGTGGCCGCCGAGCGGCGCAGCGGCCGGGTCGCCATGCCGGTCACGACGACCCGCATCGCGGAACAGGTCGCCGCCTACCACGGCACCCAGGTCGACTGGACGACCACCTCGCCCGACGACCTGACTCGGGTGGGCCGCGCGGACACCACGATCTTCGGCGGGGACGGGCGCGGCGGGTACATCATCCCCGAGTTCAGCAGCGTCTTCGACGGCACCGCCGCCTTCGTACGACTGATCGGCCTGGTGGCGCGTACCCAGTTGACGCTGAGCCAGATCGATGCGCGCATCCCGCGCGCCCATGTGCTCCGGCGTGATCTGGCCACTCCCTGGGCGGTCAAGGGCCTGGTGATGCGCAAGGTCGTGGAGGCGGCGGGGGAGCGGTCGGTTGACACCACCGACGGCGTACGGGTCGTGGAGGCCGACGGCCGCTGGGTGATGGTGCTGCCCGACCCCGCGGAGGCCGTGACCCACCTGTGGGCGGAGGGCCCGGACGACGCCTCCGCGGGGGCCCTGCTCGACGAGTGGGCGCACGTCGTGGACAGCGCGGGCAACTGATCCACCGCCGGGTCCGCGCCGGGCCCGCAGCGACTGAACGGCGCCGTACCGCCGGGGTGTACGACCCGCGGACGGCTTGATCGAGTCGAGGGCGTCGCCGCCCCCGGCCCCGCTCCGGCACGCCGGTGGGGCCATTCGGTGGCGGCGCCCCCGACGTGCGACGATGTGCGGCATGCCGCAGCCGCCCCCCATTCGGAGCACCGCGTCGCAGCGCCCGCGTCCCGACGCGTCCATGTCGCTGCTGACCAATGTGATGGACCACAGCCTCGATGACGGCTATGCCGAGGCGGCGGCCCGGCGGGAGGCCGAGGGCAAGCAGGGGCTGCCGCGTACGGTCAGTGCCAAGCTCTGGCTCGCGGTCGGTCTCGTCCTCACCACGGTGGTGGTGACCATCGGAGCGGCCGAGACGCGGATAGCGGCGCCCACCGTGGCCAAGGAGCGTCAGGAGCTCATCGACCGGATCGAGTCGGAGACCGCCGCCGCTGACGAACTGGAGGACAACGTCGACGCGCTGCGCGACGAGGTCGACGACCGGCAGCGCAAGGCACTGCCGAAGCAGAGCGGCGGCAAGGGGGAACTGGTAGCCCTGCTCGCCGGCGCAACCGAGGTGCAGGGCCCGGGAATCAAGCTGGTCGTGGACGACGCCGAGGACGCCGGTGGTGGTGGCGGTGGCGGGCCGCGCGAGAGCAACGGATTCTCGAACACCGGGCGGGTACGGGACCGCGACATGCAGCGCGTCATCAACGGCCTGTGGCAGTCGGGGGCGGAGGCCATAGCGATCAACGGCCAGCGGCTGACGGCCCTTTCGGCGATCAGGGCCGCGGGAGACGCCATACTGGTCGACAACAGGCCACTGGTGCCGCCGTATACGGTGCTCGCAGTGGGCGATGGACCACGTCTGCGCGCGACCTTCGAGTCCAGCGCGGACGGCCAGTACCTCAAGGTGCTGCAAGAGAATTACGACATTCGCGTGCGGACTTCCCTCCAGGACGAGATGCGGCTCCCGGTCGCGCCGAGCCTGATCGTACGCAGCGCGGAGCCATATGCCGGTGCCGCGGACAAGAACGACACCGACACAGGAAAGGGCACATCTTGATCGCCGTACTGGGCCTCGTCGTGGGAGTCGTGGTCGGACTCGTGGTCCGCCCCGTCGTACCGAACGCCGTCGAGCCCTACCTGCCGATCGCCGTCGTGGCCGCACTCGACGCGGTCTTCGGCGGCTTCCGCGCGATGCTCGACGGGATCTTCGACGACAAGGTCTTCGTCGTCTCCTTCCTGTCCAACGTCGTGGTGGCCGCCCTCATCGTCTTCCTCGGCGACAAGCTGGGCGTCGGCGCGCAGCTCTCCACCGGCGTCGTGGTGGTGCTCGGCATCCGCATCTTCTCCAACGCAGCCGCGATCCGACGGCACATCTTCAGGGCGTGAGGCCGATGTCCGACGACGAGACCCCCAAGCCGCCCGAGCAGCCGGCGGGCCAGGGCCCGGACGACGGGCCGCCGACCGAGGACGGCAGCGGACCGGGCACCGAGCCCGACCAGTCCGACCAGCCTGCCCAGGCTGACCAGTCCGAGCAGGCCGACCAGACCCGGCGGCCCGCTCAGCCCGGCAGGCCCCAGCGGCCCCAGCGGCCTGCGCAGCCTGGCCGTCCCTGGCCGCCCGCCCGGCCCACTCGACTCGAGCGGCCTGCCCAGCCCGCCCGATCCGGACAGCTCGCCCGGCCCGACCGACCTGTTCGGCCCGCCCGAGCTGAGCGGCCCGACCAGCCCGAGGCGTCCGAGCAGGCCGCCAGGCCGGAACAGCCGGCCAAGGCCCAGCCGCCGGCGCAGCCGGGCCAGCCAGCCCGCCCGGGGCACGCCAAGGAGCACGGGCACCGGTTCGCCGGGCTGCGCCGGGAGCTGCCGGCAGAGCGGCCCGCACCGCGCATCAGGCAGCCGCTGCCCGAACCGCCGGAGCCCGACCGGTCCATGACGGGACGTCAACGGCTGCTGGCGAGCGTCTGGCCGCCCCGGGTGACCCGGCCGCAGCTCACCGTGGCCCTGCTGCTGTGCGTGCTCGGGCTCGGGCTCGCGATCCAGGTGCGGTCGACCAACGAGAACAGCGTGCTGCGCGGGGCCCGGCAGGAAGACCTGGTGCGCATCCTGGACGAGCTGGACGACCGCACCCAGCGCCTCGAAGACGAGAAGCAGCGCCTGGTCGGCCAGCGCACCGAGTTGGAGAACAGCTCGGACCAGGCCGAAGAGGCCCGTAAACAGACCAAGGCCAAAGAGCAGCAACTGGGTGTGCTCGCGGGTACGGTTGCGGCGCAGGGGCCCGGCATCACGTTGCGCATAACGGACACGCACGGTGCGGTCGAGGCCGACATGCTGCTCGACGCGATCCAGGAGTTGCGGGCGGCGGGCGCCGAGGCCATCCAGATCAATGACGTACGGGTCGTAGCCGACACGTACTTCACCGATGCGGGCAGCGGCGTCGAGATCGACGGCCGTCGGGTGTCACAGCCGTACACGTTCACCGTGATCGGCAAGCCCGAGGATCTTGAGCCCGCGCTCAATATTCCTGGTGGAGTGGTGCAGACTCTGGAGAAGGAGCGCGCGAACGTGTCAGTGAAGCGGCACGAGAAGATCGTCGTGGACGCCTTGCGGTCGGCGAAGCGGCCTGACTACGCTCGGTCGTCATCGTGATGAGCGGGGGACGCATGAGGCGCCCGGGGCGCGGGTGCCGCGTAGCGGGGGGTCGGCGCACCAGATACCTGGTGCGTAAGGGAAACTGTCTGATGGTCACGGACGTTGTGAGGGTGACCGGGTCAGCCGGTGTGTGCATCGAGGGTTTGTCCTGCCCCACGGGCGGGTCTGTTTCAGTCAAGGGGAATCGCCCGTGAAGTTGTTTGCGAAGTTGTTCGGCAAGAGCGCACGCCAGGAGGGCGGCACCGCCCGCCATCGGGGGCGCGATGCCGAAGGAGGCGGGGCTCACGAGGAGCGCCCGCTGTTCCGGGACCAGGTCGGTGACCTGCCCGGTGGCCACGGCGCGTCGTCTGTTGACCCCGCCGGAGCCGGAACCATAGGTTTCGGTCAATCATCAGCCTCAAGTACGGGTGGAGGGTCTGGGTTGCCTGTGTGTCCCAGGTGTGGGCATCAGACCGGCGCTACGAGCAAGTTCTGCTCCAACTGCGGCACGCCGCTGCGCCCGGGTGCCACGCCCGAGCGGGCCTCGGAGACGACATCCACCATTTCGATCTCCGGCCTTGAGGCGTACGACTCCGAGACGACCGGGCAGACCCAGCTCCCGTCGCTGACGCCGGAGGCGCAGGCCGCGGTGGACGCGCTGCCGGTGGGCTCGGCGCTCCTGGTGGTCAGGCGCGGCCCCAACTCGGGCAGCCGGTTCCTGCTGGACAGCGAGCTGACGACGGCCGGCCGTCACCCGAACAGTGACATCTTCCTGGACGACGTCACCGTCTCGCGTCGGCACGTGGAATTCCGCCGCGGCCAGGACGGTAGGTTCTCCGTCGCCGACGTCGGCAGCCTCAACGGCACGTACGTCAACCGTGAGCGGATCGACTCCGTGCTGCTCAACAACGGCGACGAGGTGCAGATCGGCAAGTACCGACTGGTCTTCTACGCCAGCCAGCGAGGGTTCGGCATCTGAGTCACCTCGGCGCCAGGGAAGGTTCATGCGTCACTCACCGACGGGCGGTGCCGGGCACGGCGCCGCCCCTGCGGACGGCCGTCTGCTCAGCATCGGCGCCGTACTGAACCTCCTGCGCGACGAGTTCCCCGAGGTCACGATCTCAAAGATCCGTTTCCTTGAGGCAGAGGGACTGGTCGAGCCGCAGCGCACCCCCTCCGGGTACCGGAAGTTCTCCCGGGCGGACGTGGAGCGGCTCGGCCACGTGCTGCGCATGCAGCGCGATCACTACCTTCCGTTGAAGGTCATCAGGGAGCACCTCGACGCCCTGGAGCGGGGCGAGCAGGTGCCCCTGCCGGCCCCCGCCCAGCCGCGCGACCTGCTCGACGGGGAGCCGGCAGCGGCACCCGAGCCGACCGCGGCCAGGCTCGGCCGTGCGGAGCTGCTGGCCGCCGCTGAGGTGGACGAGGGCGAGCTGGCCGAGTGGGAGTCCTACGGGCTGCTCAGCGCCGCTCCTGACGGCGGCTACGACGCCGGGGCGGTCACGGTGGCCAAGCTGATCGCCGATCTGGGCCGGGCGGGTCTTGAGCCGCGTCATCTGCGGGCCATCAAGGCGGCGGCGGAGCGGGAGGCCGGGCTGGTCGAACAGCTCGTTGCACCCCTTCGGCGGCATCGCAATCCGCAGACCAGAGCCCACGCGGAGGCCACCGCGCGGGAGCTCGCCGGACTGTCCGTACGGCTGCACGCGGCCCTCGTGGAAGCTGCCCTGCGGGTCAGGTTGCACTGAGTACGGGGGTGCCCGACTACCCAAACCGGCCGGGCAGGTCCTAGGGTTGCTGTGTGAATGAGCTCGACGTCGTGGGTGTCCGGGTGGAAATGCCTTCCAACCAGCCGATCGTGCTTCTCCGTGAAGTGGGAGGCGACCGGTACCTGCCCATTTGGATTGGGCCGGGAGAGGCGACTGCCATCGCCTTCGCGCAGCAGGGCATGGCCCCTGCGCGACCGCTGACGCATGACCTTTTCAAGGACGTGCTGGAGGCGGTGGGCCAGGAGCTCACCGAAGTCCGGATCACGGACCTGCGGGAGGGCGTGTTCTACGCGGAGCTGGTCTTCGCCAGCGGCGTGGAGGTCAGCGCCCGGCCGTCGGACGCCATAGCGCTGGCGCTGCGCACCGGCACGCCCATCTACGGCAGCGACGGCGTGCTGGACGATGCGGGCATCGCCATTCCTGACGAGCAGGAGGACGAGGTCGAGAAGTTCCGCGAGTTCCTCGACCAGATCTCGCCGGAAGACTTCGACACCAACAGCCAGTGAGTCGCTGGCGGTAGCGGCGTCGGGACATTCGGGGAGCCGTTCCCCGGAACGCGTCACGGTAAACCACTCCCAGGGTGATTATCACTCGGCGTGCCGAGTGTGGCGATCGTTGACGCACCCCGGGTGACTGCCTACCGTCGACAGGGCAGGTCAAGGACGGAGGTCGGCGTGAGAAGCACCGGCGACGGCACGGCGGCGGGCGGTCCGTATCCGCTGTACGGGGGCGGGGCCGCAGCGGCGCCCGGGCAGCCGACCGCGGCGCGAGCCGCAACACCCGACGAGCCCGCGTCCGACGACGTCGGCTACCGCGGCCCCACCGCCTGCGCGGCGGCGGGCATCACCTACCGGCAGCTCGACTACTGGGCGCGCACCGGCCTCGTCGAGCCGAGCGTCCGGCCCGCGTACAGTTCCGGCAACCAGCGGCTGTACAGCTTCCGCGACGTGGTCGTCCTCAAGATCGTCAAGCGACTCCTGGACACCGGGGTGTCGCTCCAGAACATCCGCACCGCGGTGCAGCACCTGCGCCAGCGCGAGGTCGCCGACCTCGCGCAGATGACGCTGATGAGCGATGGCGCGATGGTGTACGAGTGCACGTCGCCGGACGAGGTCGTGAACCTCCTCCAGGGCGGTCAGGGCGTCTTCGGTATCGCCGTCGGGGTGGTGTGGCGGGACGTGGAGTCCGCGCTGGCCCAACTGCACGGCGAGCGCGTGGACACCGGCGAGACCCTCACCCGGCACCACCCGGCCGACGAGCTCGCCAGGCGGCGCAACCGCGCGGTCTAGGCCGATTGTCAGAGGCGTACGGCACCATCGTGGGTGTGAGGGGTGCGCCGACGATTCTGCATCTGGACATGGACGCCTTCTTCGCTGCGGCGGAGCAGGCGGCCAAGCCGAGCCTGCGCGGCAAGCCGGTGATCGTCGGCGGTCTCGGGCCGCGTGGTGTGGTGTCCACCGCCTCGTACGAGGCGCGCGTCTTCGGTGTGCACTCCGCCATGGCGATGGCGCAGGCCCGGCGGCTGTGCCCGAACGCCGCCTACCTCACCCCACGCTTCGCCTTGTACCGCCAGGTCAGCGAGGTCGTGATGAGCCTGCTCGCGGCGCTGTCGCCGCTGGTCGAACCGCTCAGCTTGGACGAGGCGTTCGTGGATCTGGAGGCCGGCGGGGTGGAGCCGCGGACGCAGGCAGCCCGGGCGGTGGGGGAGCGGCTGCGCAGGGACATCGCCGCGGCGACGGGGCTCTCCGGGTCGGTGGGCCTGGCCGGCTCGAAGATGCTCGCGAAGATCGCCTCCGAGCAGGCCAAGCCCGACGGCCTGGTGGTGATCGAACCGGGCACGGAGCTCGCGCTGCTGGGGCCGATGTCGGTGCGGGCCATTCCGGGGGTGGGGCCGGCGACGGCCGAGGCGCTGCGCAGGGCCGGTATCCACACCGTGGGCGAGACGGCCGAGGCGGGTGAGGCCGAGTTGGTGAGGTTGCTCGGCAGGGCGCACGGGACCTCGCTGTTCGCGTTGGCCAGCGGGCGGGACGAGCGCCCCGTGGTGGCCGAGCGGGACACCAAGTCGGTCTCCGTCGAGGACACCTTCGACGAGGACCTGACGGACCGCTCCCGGGTGCAGGTCGAGGTGGACCGGCTCGCCGTCCGGTGCGTCGAGCGGCTGCGGGCGGCCGGCAGGTCGGGTCGTACGGTCGTGTTGAAGGTGCGGCGCTACGACTTCTCGACGCTCACCCGCTCCGAGACGCTGCGCGGCCCGACGGACGACCCGGCGGTCGTGCGGGAGGCGGCCAGACGGCTGATCGACGCGGTGGAGACGGCCGAGGGCGTGCGGCTGCTCGGCGTCGGCGTCACAGGCCTGGCCGATTACACCCAGGAGGACCTGTTCGCCCAGGCGGCCACCGAGCGCGAGGCGCTGGCGGGCGAGCAGCAGGGGCGGGGCGGGCCGGCCGGGGCCGGGGGCCCCCGGGGGGCCGCAGCGGCCGAGAGCGGCGCCCCCGGCGCGCCTGCCGGCCCTGCCGAGCCCGAGCGGCCCGAGGCGCCACGGCGCTGGCTGCCGGGGCTGGACGTCGTGCACGCCGAGTACGGCGCCGGCTGGGTGCAGGGCAGCGGCGTCGGCCGGGTGACCGTGCGGTTCGAGGAGCCCTGGTCGGCCCCGGGCCGGGTGCGGACCTTCGCCGTCGACGACCCGGACCTCGCGCAGGGCGAGCCGCTGCCGCTGGTCCGTCCCGAGATACGCCCCGCCGCACCGGCTCCCGGTGCGCCGTGCGACGCGGGGGAGCCTGGGACGCCCGGGCCGGTGCCTCAGCCGCTCGAAGCCGCCCCCGGTCCCTCGTCCGAACCAGCGATATGCCCGAAGCCGGTGTCCGGCGGCGGGGTGGGGGCGCTGCGCCGCGAGGTGTCGAGCCCGTAGTGCCGGTAGAGCTGGACCTCCTGCTCGGGTGAGAGGTGCCGGCCGACACCGAGGTCGGGCGCGCCCTTGATGAGCGCGCGGTCGAAGGGCACGCGCAGGACCTCGTCGACCACCTCGCTCGGCTCCAGCGGTACGAAGACGTCCCGCCCGAACAGTCCGGTGCGCACCGCCGCCCACTCGGGTGCGCCGGTCGCGTCGTCGAGGTAGACCTCGTCCACGGTGCCGATCTTCGTGCCGTGGCGATCGAACGCCTTGCGGCCTATCAAGTGCCTCGGATCGGTGTCCGTCTGCACCGTCCATCACCTCCAGCAAGGTCGTGACTGCCCTATGACACCTACGTAAGGGCACATCATGCCCACCGGCCACTTGAGGAAGCAGGTGGAAACGTCGCTGGTAGGCTGGTCCGTGGCTGTCGACCCCGTGCGGGAGAGCCCTCCGACGCAGGTAGGCGGGGGCGCCGAAGGAGCAAATCCTCCCCGGAATCTCTCAGGCACACGTACCGTACGGACGAGGTCACTCTGGAAAGCAGGGCGGGTCACGGACTGGCATCAGCCCGGAACCCGTCCTCACCGACGGTGAAAGCCGGGTCGCGGGTGCGGGCCGGTGAAGCTCTCAGGTCGCGATGACAGAGGGGGAGGCCGTTCGGGCACCAGCGCCATGGTGCCCCCGAAGGTCGTATGACCAGGAGGCCTCCGCAGATGACCGCACACCGCACCTCCCTGACCGAGTTGGAGCGCGGCACGCCCTTCGACGAGCGTCACATCGGGCCCGACCGCGAGGCACAGGCCAAGATGCTGGCCCAGGTCGGCTTCGGCTCGCTGGACGAGCTGACCGCGGCTGCCGTGCCCGATGTGATCAAGAGCGCCGAGGCGCTGCGCCTGCCCGACGCCAGGACCGAGCCGGAGGTGCTCGCCGAACTGCGTGCGCTGGCCGACCGCAACCAGGTCGTCACGCCCATGATCGGCCTCGGCTACCACGGCACCTTCACGCCGCCGGTGATCCTGCGCAACGTGATGGAGAACCCGGCCTGGTACACCGCGTACACCCCGTACCAGCCGGAGATCTCGCAGGGGCGCCTGGAGGCGCTGCTCAACTTCCAGACCATGGTCGCGGACCTGACCGGGCTGCCCACCTCCGGCGCCTCGCTGCTCGACGAGGGCACCGCGGCGGCCGAGGCCATGGCGCTCTCGCGGCGTGTGGGCAAGGTCAAGAACGGCGTCTTCCTGATCGACGCGGACTGTCTGCCGCAGACCATCGCCGTGATCCAGACCCGCGCCGAGCCCACCGGTGTGGAGATCGTGGTCGCCGACCTGTCCGACGGCATCCCGGACGAGGTCGCCGAGCGCGGCGTCTTCGGCGTCCTCCTCCAGTACCCGGGCGCCTCCGGCGCGGTGCGCGACCCGCGGGCGGTCATCGAGCGGGCGCACGAGCTCGGCGCGGTCGTCACGGTCGCCGCCGACCTGCTCGCCCTCACCCTGCTCACCTCGCCCGGTGAGCTGGGCGCCGACATCGCCGTCGGCAGCACGCAGCGGTTCGGCGTGCCGATCGGCTTCGGCGGCCCGCACGCCGGCTTCATGGCCGTCGGCGAGAAGTTCGCCCGCAGCCTGCCCGGCCGACTCGTCGGCGTCTCCGTCGACGCGGACGGCGACAAGGCGTACCGGCTGGCGCTCCAGACCCGCGAGCAGCACATCCGCCGCGAGAAGGCCACCAGCAACATCTGCACCGCCCAGGTGCTGCTCGCCGTGATGGCGGGCATGTACGCGGTCTACCACGGCCCGGACGGCCTGGCCGCCATCGCCCGCCGTACCCACCGCTACGCCACGGTGCTCGCCGCCGGGCTGCGGGCCGGCGGCGTCGAGGTCGTGCACGGCGCCTACTTCGACACGCTCACCGCGCGGGTGCCGGGGCGGGCGGCCGAGGTCGTCGCCGCGGCCCGCGAGGCCGGCGTCAACCTGCGGCTGGTCGACGCCGACCAGGTCGGCATCGCCTGCGACGAGACCACCGGTCGTGCGGAGCTGGCCGCCGTGTGGGGCGCCTTCGGCGTGCAGGCCGACGTGGCGGAGCTGGACGCGGCCGTGGCCGACGCGCTGCCGCAGTCGCTGCTGCGTACCGATGCGTACCTCACTCACCCGGTCTTCCACCAGCACCGTTCCGAGACGGCGATGCTGCGCTACCTGCGCAAGCTGGCGGACCGTGACTACGCGCTGGACCGCGGCATGATCCCGCTCGGTTCCTGCACCATGAAGCTGAACGCGACCACCGAGATGGAGCCGGTTACCTGGCCGGAGTTCGGTGCGCTGCACCCGTTCGCGCCGATCGAGCAGGCGCAGGGTTACCTGACCCTGATCAAGGAGCTGGAGGACCGGCTCGCCGAGGTCACCGGCTACCACAAGGTCTCCATCCAGCCGAACGCCGGTTCGCAGGGCGAACTCGCCGGGCTGCTGGCGGTGCGCGCCTACCACCGGGCCAACGGCGACGAGCAGCGCACGGTCTGCCTGATCCCCTCGTCGGCGCACGGCACCAACGCCGCCAGCGCCGTGATGGCCGGCATGAAGGTCGTCGTCGTCAAGACCGGCGACGACGGCGAGGTGGACACCGCCGACCTGCACGCCAAGATCGAGAAGCACGCCGACGAACTGGCCGTGCTGATGGTCACCTACCCCTCCACCCACGGGGTGTTCGAGGAGCACATCAGTGACATCTGCGCCGCCGTGCACGACGCGGGCGGCCAGGTGTACGTGGACGGCGCCAACCTCAACGCGCTGGTCGGGCTGGCGAAGCCGGGCCGGTTCGGCGGCGACGTCTCGCACCTGAACCTGCACAAGACCTTCTGCATCCCGCACGGCGGTGGCGGCCCCGGCGTCGGCCCGGTGGGCGTGCGCGAGCACCTGGCGCCCTACCTGCCCAACCACCCGCTCCAGCCCGCGGCCGGCCCCGAGACCGGCGTTGGCCCGGTGTCAGCGGCGCCGTGGGGATCGGCCGGCATCCTGCCCATCTCCTGGGCGTACGTGCGGCTGATGGGCGCCGAGGGGCTGCGCCGGGCCACCCAGGTCGCGGTGCTCAGCGCCAACTACATCGCCAAGCGCCTTGAGCCGCACTACCCGGTGCTCTACACGGGGCCGGCGGGTCTGGTGGCGCACGAGTGCATCATCGACCTGCGGACGCTGACCAAGGAGACCGGCGTCAGCGTGGACGACGTGGCCAAGCGCCTGATCGACTACGGCTTCCACGCGCCGACGATGTCCTTCCCGGTTGCCGGGACGCTCATGATCGAGCCGACGGAGAGCGAGGACCTGGCCGAGCTCGACCGGTTCTGCGAGGCGATGATCGCCATTCGTGCGGAGATCGCCAAGGTGGGTGCGGGCGAGTGGGCGGCCGACGACAACCCGCTGCGGAACGCCCCGCACACGGCGGCGATGGTCGGCGGTGCCTGGGACCACGCGTACAGCCGTGAGGACGCCGTGTTCCCGGCCGGTGTGGTGGCCGCGGACAAGTACTGGCCCCCGGTCCGCCGCGTAGACGGCGCGTTCGGTGACCGTAACCTGGTCTGCTCCTGCCCGCCGGTGGACGAGTACGACGGCTGACTGAGGCCGTCTGGTGCGGGGTGACCCGCGCCTGAGCATGCGATGGGGCCGGTTCGGCGTTTGCCGGGCCGGCCCCTCATGGTGGTGCCGCGCGTGGTGCGCGCGTCGTAGCGAAAGGCGTCGTCGTACGGGCGGGAGCCTGCTGGCGGCCCGTCGCGGTGCGACGCCGTGGTGACCGGCGCCGGTGCGCCGATCCGAGTGGTGCCCTTTACGCGGCCGTCATCACGTGCTCGGTGCCCAGCGGCCGGTGCGGGGCGATGACCTGCCCGTCCGGCAGCAGTTCGCCGGTGTCCTCGAAGAGCAGGACCCCGTTGCACAACAGGCTCCAGCCCTGCTCGGGATGGTGGGCCACGAGATGGGCCGCCTCCCGGTCGGCGGACTCTGCTGTCGGGCACGGCGGTTGGTGCTGGCACATGGTGGAGGTCTTTCGCTGCGATGTGGTGGCTGTCCTGCGGCTCGGTGCGGTATCCATTGCCGCCCCCCGTAACTGTCGGTTGGTCTCAGTCTTGCCCTGCGAGCGTCATTTCGCAGGCATTTAGCGGCAGCGCTTCTTCTCGTAGGGAAGACGCGTCACCCATCGGGATGGTTGTCGCGGCGCGGGTCATCCCAGCGGGTGGTTCGTGGTAGTCGACTCGCACTAGTCCATTCGATGGAGCAGCGCGGATCGTGACGAAGCGAGTGCGCCCCGCGACTCAGGAGTCGCGGGGCGCACGAGGTGCGAGGTGCTGGCGGTGCCGTCCACGTGAAGCATCGCGGGAGCAGGCGGCGCGTGGGTGGAGGCACGCGCCGTGGGCCTGGCGCGGAGTGGTGCTGCTTGCGGGCGGGGCGGGGCGGGCTCCGCTCAGGCGGGCGTCCCCAGCAGCGGCTCCGGGGTGAGGCGGAGCGTCAGCATCGGAAGCAGGTCCGCCACCTGGTGCGGGCGGTTGGCGGCGATGCCCGGCGGCGCCGGCGCGAGCGGCACCAGCAGATCGGCCGGGGCCGGTGGGCCGCCGGCCGGTTCGTCCGCCGTCTCGCGGTGCAGCCACAGGGTCAGCATGTACAGCTCGGGCACCGAGAGCAGCCGGGGCTGGTACGCGGTGGGCAGGGCGTCCGCGCGGCGCAGGGCCTGCTCGGTTGAGGTCACGTACGGGCCCTCACAGAAGTGGGAAAATGCCCAGCCGCCCGGTGTGAGCAGGGCTTCGGCTGCGGCCACGGCGTGTTCCGCGCCGACGATCAGGAAGCGCCAGCCGATGAGTCGGGTGATCGGCGCCGCTGCTTGCCCGGCACGGGGTGTCACGTGGTCCAGGACGTGCAGGGGGAGCGGATGCGCGACGGCCAACGAACCCGGTTCGACGCGCAGGGCGGGGGTACGCGCCTCATGGACGGCGGCGGGGGAACCGAGGGCCGTGAGGACGCTGCGCAACGCGGGCGCTGGGGCTGGGGAGACATGCAGCGGCATAGTCGCCTCTCACTTCAAGACAGGTGCAACGGGGGATGCGGACGGCACTGTCTGTGCACGGGTCAGATGAGGGCCGGTCTGATTGCCGGGTCGTCCTCTCTCTGCCTCGATTGGCGAGCTTATACGACAGGTGTTCCCTTTACCTTTCGCGGTACCTGTGCGGTCAACTCGGCAAGGGCCTATCAGGCCCTTGCGTTGTGGTGATTGATCCGTTTCTGTGCCACTTATTTTGAAGGTGCACGCGGCTGACCGTGGCTTTTATCGTTCCGTTGGAAGGCTGAAACTTGCCTGTCTTTTCTGCCGCGAAAAGTGGGGCGAGCTGGTAGGTCGTCATATGCCCAAGAAGGCCCCGCCGCGTTCGGTAACTGGAGCTTAGTCGTCCCACTGCGTGGACGCGGCGTTATCGATCACACCGCCTGGGCATCATCGACCGTGACTTCCCCCGGCTCCCTTCCTGAGCCGGGTTCCAGACGGCTGGCGCGGCCGTGACGCGGTCTAGGAGGGACGCTTCTATGGGTGAGAAGATCGTGGCAGGTGGGTTTGCCCTGTCCGATCGGCAGCGGCACCGTGAAAAGCTGCGGCAATGCCTTGACGCTTTCGCCCGACTGTTGAAAGAGAAGCGATTCGAGCGTCCCAAGAACCTCATGGGCCTGGAGATCGAGCTGAATCTCGCGGGGCCCGACGGCATGCCACGGATGTTGAATGACCAGGTCCTCGAACGCATCGCGAGCGGGGATTTCCAGACGGAACTCGGTCAGTGCAACCTCGAAGTGAACATCGTGCCGCACCGCATGCACGGCCGGGTCCTCGACCAGCTATCCGAGGAGTTGCGTACCGGACTCGCATACGCCGACAGAAAGGCCGGAGAGGTTGCCGCCGGCATCGTGATGATCGGCATCCTGCCGACCCTGGCCGCCGATGACCTGGTGCCCGCCAATCTCTCCAGGGCCGACCGGTACCGGCTGCTCAACGACGAGCTGCTGGCCGCCAGGGGCGAGGACTTCACCATCGACATCGCCGGCGTCGAGCGGCTGACCTGCACGTCCGCCTCGATAGCGCCGGAGGCGGCGTGTACGTCGGTGCAGTTGCACCTCCAGGTGACGCCGCGCCGCTTCGCTGATGTGTGGAACGCCGCGCAGGCGGTGGCCGCGGTGCAGATCGCCGTCGGGGCGAACTCGCCCTTCCTCTTCGGGCGGGAGTTGTGGCGCGAGTCGCGCCCGCCGCTGTTCGTGCAGTCCACCGACACCAGGTCGCCGGAGCTCAGCGCGCAGGGCGTACGCCCGCGCACCTGGTTCGGAGAGCGCTGGATCGATTCTGCACAGGACTTGTTCGAGGAGAACCTCCGCTACTTCCCCCCGCTGCTGCCGATCAGCAGCGATGAGGACCCGATGAAGGTGCTCGATGACGGCGGTGCCCCGCACCTCTCGGAACTGGCGCTGCACAACGGCACCATCTACCGCTGGAACAGACCGGTGTACGCGGTCTCCGACGGGGTGCCGCACCTGCGCGTGGAGAACCGGGTGCTGCCAGCGGGGCCCACCGTCGCCGACGTCATCGCCAATACGGCCTTCTACTACGGCCTGGTCAGGGCGTTGTGCGAGCAGCCGCGCCCGGTGTGGACCCGGCTGCCGTTCGCGATGGCGGCGGAGAACTTCGACGTCGCCTGTCGGGACGGCATCGAGGCACGACTGCACTGGCCGCGCCCGGGCCGCGGACCGTCGGTGGCGCGCACCCCGGCCGTACGACTGGTCCTGGAGGAGCTGTTGCCGCTGGCCGCGGCGGGCCTCGACGCCTGGGGCGTGGAGCGAACCGACCGGGACCGCTACCTCGGGGTGATCGCCGAACGCTGTCGCCGGCGGATCAACGGCGCCTCCTGGCAGTCCGACACCTACCACCACACGCTCGCCACCGGCCTGGCCAGGGAAGACGCCCTCGCGGCCATGACGCGCCGCTACTGCACCCTGATGCGTACCGGAGAGCCGGTGCACACCTGGCCGGTGGGGGCGGCGGGCTGAGCGCACGCCGGAGCGCTGCCGGGCCGACCGTACGCCGGGGTGGCGCCGCCACAGGACTTGGCGCCACTGCCGGGCGCGGCTGACCACCGTCGAACCGGGTCGGGCGGCACGGAGTGCCATGGGCCCCTGTGTCGTCCGGGCCGGTGACGTCAGGCAAGCTAAGACCTCCCGAAGGGGACCAGGTGGGAAGGGGCGCCGCCGGCGCGCCCCCTCGTACCCGCTTCAGCAGGTGGAGATCTTGGAGGCTAGACGGTGGTGCGCTCGCAGGCCCGCGAGGTGGTCGACCCCGCGTCGGGGGGCGGCCTGTCGCGGCGCACCCTCGGCTTCGAAACGGTGCTGGTGCTCGCGCTGTCGCTGGGCGCCAGCGGGGTGTCCGCGCTGATCGACTTCATCGGCTCGGCCACCGAACCCGGCGGGCTCAGCAACCAGACCGCCAACCTCAACTCCTCCGCCGCGCCCGGCCGGCCCTGGCTCGACCTGGCCTGGCAGCTCTTCGGCATCTCCACCGCCCTGGTCCCGGTCGCCCTCGTCGCCCATCTGCTGCTGCGCGAGGGTTCTGGCCTGCGCGCCATCGGCTTCGACCTGCGGGCACCCCGCTCCGACCTGGGCTGGGGAGCCCTGGTCGCGGCGGGCATCGGCGGCTCCGGCCTCCTCCTCTACATCGGTGCCCGCGCCGCCGGGGCCAACCTGACCGTGGTGCCCGAGTCGCTGCCGGACGTGTGGTGGAAGTATCCGGTGCTCATCGCCTCCGCCGTGCAGAACGCGGTGGTCGAAGAGGTGATCGTGGTGGGCTATCTGCTGCGGCGGCTCGGCCAGTTGGAGTGGGGCCCGCTGGCTGCCCTCGCCGCCAGCGCCGTACTGCGCGGCTCGTACCACCTCTACCAGGGCATCGGCGGGTTCTTCGGCAACCTGGTGATGGGCGTGATCTTCGTGTGGCTCTATCGACGCTGGGGCCGGGTCGGGCCGCTGGTGGCCGCGCACGCCCTGATCGACATCGTGGCCTTCGGCGGTTACGGGCTCCTGGAGGGCGAGGTCAGTTGGCTGCCGGAGCAGTGACCGCGGTGGCGTGGAGTTCCCCGTCGATCACGGTGACGGCCGTGCCTTCGAGGAGCGTACGGGCCCCGCGCAGCAGGGTCCGTACCCGGCCGGTGCGGGCCGAGACCTGGAGCCCCGTCAGTTCGGTGCGGCCCAGCCGCGGTGACCACAGCGGGGCCAGGGCGGTGTGGGCGCTGCCCGTCACCGGATCCTCGTCGATGCCGGAGGCGGGACCGAAGAAGCGCGAGACGAAGTCGTAGTCGGCGTCGGCGCGTTCGGCCGCCGCGGTCACGATCACCCCGCGCACCGGGAGCCCCGCGATGGCGCGCAGGTCGGGGGCGAGTGTGCGCACGGCGGCTTCGGTGGCGAGTTCCACCAGCAGGTCACCGACGTTCGGCCCGGTGTCGTAGCAGGCCAGCACGGGTGCGCCGAGCGCGGCCGACAGGTTGGGCGGGGGAGTGGCGGCGGTCAGCGGGGCGGTCGGGAAGTCCAGCGTGATGGTGCCGGCGGGGGCGGCAGCGGCGGTCGCGGTGGCCGGGCCCGGGGCCTGTGCCGTGTCGACGGGCAGCGCTGCGGTGAGCACCCCGCTGCGGGTGGCGAACCTGACGGTGCCGCTGGCCGTCCCGGTGGTGTGCAGCACGTGTGCGGTGGCCAGCGTGGCGTGACCGCACATCGCCACCTCGGTAGTGGGTGTGAACCAGCGCAGTGCCCAGTCGGCTTCCGGGTCGTCGGGCAGCGGATGGGCGAAGGCGGTCTCCGACAGGTTGACCTCCGCGGCGACCTGCGCCAGCCAGGCGTCGTCGGGGAAGGGCCCGGCGGGCAGCAGGACCACCGCCGCGGGGTTGCCGGCGAAGGGGCGGTCGGTGAAGGCGTCGACGGTTCGTATGCGCATGGGCCGACTCTAAGCCGCCCCCGGACGGTCGCGTACGTCGTGCACCGCGGTCGGCGCGGTGCGGGTGGGCCGGGTGTGCCGCCCCGAAGGGTCCGTACCGCCGGCGCCTGGTACTGACCCGATCGGGGCGGCCGTCCGCCCGCCGGTCACCGCCGTCGACACCGGCCGGGCCACCGCTTGTCAGTGGTGACCCGGCCTCGCCCACGGCGGGTCACTGGCCTGCCGGCCCGCACCTCAGCGGCCTCACACCCCAGGTGCTGGCTCTCCACCGGAGGTGCCGGTCAGCCGCTTCAGGTGCCGACTGACACTTCAGGACATGCTGAGCGGCTCGGGCTGTGGGAGCAGGGGCCGGGGCCCTGACGATGGAGCTGGGACGGGCATGAGGAGGGGAGGCGATCCTCCTGGAGCGAGTCGTTCGTCCGTACGTACGTCGCTGACTTGCAAGGGTTGGAGCGGGTACGGGAGGCGGGCTTGCTTCGTCATCGGTGCGAGGTGGCGGTGGTTGGGTTGGCGGGAGCGGCTTAAGGATCTCCTCGGCACCGGCAATGACCGCCCAGGGTGTGCTGGCCCGGGTGAACCCGACGACGGACGACCGGGCAGCGCAGCACGGGGCCCAGTGACGTCTACCGACCGCCCACCTGCCTGGTCACCGCGTCGAGCGTCGGCCAGGGTGGTCCCCCTCGCAGCAGGCGAAGGAGTTCCTCCCCGAATCGCCTGCCGTTCGGAAAGCGGTCGTCACGGTCCCAACGCCACGCTGCGACCATTGCGAGGACGAGTTGTCGGCACTCGTCCAGCAGGTCCCGGTCGACGTCCGGGTAGTGCTCGCAGACCGCCTCCGCAACATGGGCGAGGTCGAACTCGACCGGCCCGCGGCAACACGTCTCAAGGTCGATGAACAACGGGCCGTCCGCCGTGCTGAGCACGTTGCCCGGATGCGGCTCGCCGTGAAGCAGTTGCTCCGCTGCGCCGCGGTCCTCGATCCGCCGGCGCACACCTTCCAGTGTGCTGCTGAGGAACACGCGGTCCGCTCCGGCGAGTTCGGGCGAGCGGTCGGGGTCGGCGATGACTTCTTGCGCCTCCGCGATCCGGTCGGTGAACCGTGGGCTCACCACGGCGACCTCGCGCATACCGGTGTGCAGTCGCCCCAGCGCCTTGGCGTAATCGGCTGGTGGGACGTGGGTCGTGACGGGTTCGTAGTAGGTCCACAACGTCACTGCGAAGCCGTCGCGGGGGTACGCACGTGGACCCACGCGGGGCGCAACGGTGCCCACCGGGCAGCCGGCCTCGGCCAGCCGTTGGGCGAGGTCTACTTCGAACTGCGCGGCCTGCCCTCCTGGGGCTACCCGGGCGAGGACGTCACACGGCGTCAACCGCAGTGTGAGCCTGTTTGAGTCGTGGAGTATGACTGCGTCGTCGGCTGGCAGGTCGAGCGAGGCGGCGACGGATGTCGCAGCCGCGATCGCACGTGTGAGGTCGGCTGTGTCCACCGGCGAAGTCTGGCACGGGTGGGTGAGGGCGGTGCCGGGCCGGCGTGGTCAGGCGCCGGCTACTGGGTCTCGGTACGAGCCGTGCTGCACCCTTTCGTTCTCGGCGAGCGAGGAAAGCCCTGGTGTCCCGTCTCACGAGATCTTGCCGGCGCGGGCGAACCCAGGTCGTCACGGGTTCACCGCGTCGAAGGGTTCGTCGTGCCAGCGTCCGCTGTGCTCGTTGCCTTGTGGCCGGCCGCCTCGCCCGGCCGAACGTGTTGTCGGCGGAGGGGAGCGTTCATGCGTCGGGAGTGGTCGCCTAGGAACCAAACCCCGCCCGGGGAGCCTCGCGCTCGGGTTTCGACTCCCCGATACCAGCGCCGGGGGCGCCTGCTGTCTCCCGGAGGGCCTTCCGCACCGGCGTTGCCCGCCAGGGAGAGGACTCCGGGGTAGACGAGATCGGTCCGCGCGGCGACGCAGCGCAGCAGTTGGCCGCAGCCAGGAACCGAGCTGCTGCACTGCACGTCTCCCGCACCATGATCTCAAGCGAGGGCCCCAAGCACGTCATTTCCACCAAGCTGGTCTCGCCGTCCGCCGTGAGTACGGATCCGTCGAAGACCAACGACTACAACAGCTTCGCCGAGGCGTACACGGCCGCAAACGAAACCAACCTGGTCAATGCCTACTACGAGCGGCCCGCGATGCTGGCCCTCGCCGGAGACGTGGCCAGCCGGCGGATCCTCGATGCCGGCTGCGGATCGGGGGCCCTGTTTGCCGCGCTGCGCGAACGTGGCGCCATGGTCAGTGGCTTCGACACGAGTGCCGAGATGCTGGAGCTGGCTCGGCAGCGGCTCGGAGACGATGCGGACCTACAGGTGGCGGACCTGGGCAGCCCGCTTCCTTACGCTGATGACACGTTCGACGACGTAGCGGCGTCCCTCGTGCTGCACTACCTGGAGGACTGGGGGCCGGCGCTGGCCGAGCTGCGACGCGTACTCAGGCCCGGCGGTCGGCTGATCGCGTCTGTCGACCATCCCTTTGCCGTCAACCTCATACACCGCGAGGCCGGTCGCGAGGCCGAGTGCAACTACTTCGACACCACCAAATGGACCGTGGAGTGGACCGTGGGCGGCCATACCGCCCTGGTGAGCAGATGGAACAGGCCGCTGCACGCGATGATCGAGGCTTTCACCGGGGCCGGTTTCCGGATATCAGTCATTAGCGAGCCAGATCCTGACCCCGCTGCTCGCGAGGTGTTCCCCGAGGCCATCGCGGCCAAGCCGCGCTTCCTGTGCTTCCTCTTCTTCGTCCTGCAAGCCGAGTAGCAACCAGAACGGACGCGCCCGGGGCGGCCAGCAGGGTGTGGTCCGTACGTCCTCGCCCGCATCCCGGACGGCCGATGGGCACATCTTGATCGGCCGCGCCCGCTACGCGGTCACCAGCTTGTCCAAGCAGCTCGCAAACACCCCGCCCGCCGGAGCGAGCGGGCGCCCCCGGCCCGCCCGGTGGGCCGATACCCAGATGACACACATCCGCGCGGTGTCGGCCGCACGGCCCTGATCGGCCGGCTGCGGTCGGCGTCCAGTCTTCGAGGTGTGCGCGGGACCTTCGTGCACGTCGAACTGGGAGAGGCGGTCGCCGGTGCGCGCTCGTTGGATACGCGTTGCTCGTACGGGAGCAGCGGGGTGGGGTCGGTGTCGGGCGGCGGGAACTTCGGCCGCGTTGATCGTGACGGTCGGTGTCGGCGTCGGTGGTTGGGTGGGGTTCGCCGGCGCCGGTGAGCAGGGCGGTGGCGATGTGCGGGCCGGCGGTCGAGCCTTGGTCGGCTCGGCGTCTCCGGCCCCGTCCGGCGCGCTCCGGCTGGACCTGCCGTGGCCCGCGGAAGGCCAGGCGAGCGTCGAGGTCGCGGGCCTCGGCAGCCTGGGCAGCAGCGGGCAACAGCAGCCGGTGCCCATCGCGAGCCTTGCCAAGGTGATGACGGCGTACGTGATCCTCAAGGAGCATCCGCTGCGGGCCGACGAGGCAGGGCCCCGGATCACCGTCGATGCGACAGCCGAGGCCGAGTCGCACTCGCTCAGCGAATCCACCGCCCCGGTCCGCGCCGGGCAGCGGCTCACCCAGCGCACACTGCTGGAGCTGTTGCTGATCCCCTCGGGCAACAACGTCGCCCGGCTGCTGGCACGGTGGGACGCCGGCAGCCAGCAGGCGTTCGTGGCGAAGATGAACCGCGCGGCGGCCGACCTCGGAATGCGCCGGACCACGTACACCGGGGCCAGCGGCATCGAGCCGACCACCCGCAGCACCGCCGATGACCAGCTCAAACTGGCCCGCCAGGCCATGCAGCACCCGGTACTGCGCACGGTGGTGGGCCTGCGCGAGACGACCGTCCCCGACACGCCCGGCGTCATCGCCAACACCAACCGGCTGCTGGCCAAGCCCGGCGTGGTCGGGCTGAAGACCGGATCGAGCACGCCCGCCGGGGGCAACCTGCTGTGGGCTGCCGAGGTGGGGTCGGGCCGGGCGCGGCACCTGGTGCTCGGGGCGGTGCTGGGGCAGCGTGCCCACACCACGCCGGCCGAGGGCATGGCGGCTGCGCTGACGCACAGCGGTGAGTTGATCGATGCCGTCCGCCAGGGCCTGCCCGCGGCCCTGATCGGCAGCGGTGCCCGGCAGCCGGTGCGCTCGTGAGCGCGCTGGTCGACCGCCTGGTGCGCCGCTCCCGGGCCACCGAGCCCGCCGACCGGCCGGCGGTGGCAGGAGCCGCCGCGGGGGACGGGGGGAGGTGGCGGCGCGGTCGGTGGGTGGCTGCCGCCGCGGGGCTGTGCGCACTGGTCATGGCGGCGCACGCGGCGGTGCCGAACGGGTTCGGCAACCTGGGCAGCCTGCTGGAGACGTTCCTGCCCTGGCTGGGTGTGAGCGTGCCCGTACTGCTGGTTCTGGCAGCGGTGCGGCGTTCCGCGGTTGCCGCGGTCGCCGTGCTGCTGCCGGCCCTCGTGTGGTGGTCCCTGTTCGGCGACGTACTGGTGGACAAGCGAGCCGCCGGTGGCGACCTGACCGTGGTGAGCCACAACGTGAACGACGCGAACCCGGACCCGGCCGGCACCGCCCGCCAACTCGCCGCCAGCGGTGCGCAGGTGCTGGCCCTGGAGGAACTGTCGCCCGACACGACGCCGACGTACGAGCGCGCGCTGGCCGACTCCTACCCCTACCACGCCGTACGGGGCACCGTCGGGCTGTGGAGCAGGTACCCCCTGCACGCCGTGGCACCGGTCGAGATCATGCCGTGGCCCCGCGCCCTGCGGGGCACCGTCGCCACGGCCAAGGGCCCCATCGTCGTGTACGTCGCCCACCTCGCGTCGGTGCGGGTGCGCCCGGACGCGGGCTTCGCCACGACGAGCCGGAACGCGGCGGCCGAACGGCTTGCCGCTGCCGTACGGGCCGAACCGGCGACCCGCGTCCTGGTGGTGGGTGACTTCAACGGCACGCCCAACGACCGTGCCCTGGCGCCGGTGTTCGCCCCGTTGCGGTCGGCGCAGGAGGAGGCCGGCGCCGGGTTCGGCTTCAGTTGGCCCGCTGCGCTGCCGGTGGCCCGGATCGACCAGATCCTGCTGCGGGGCATCGCCCCGGCCTCGTCGTGGACCCTGCCGAGAACGGGCAGCGACCACCTGCCGGTCGCGGCCACCCTGCGACTGTGACCGACTGCCACGGCCGCCCCGCCCGCAGGGACACCCACCGGGCCAGCCGCCCGGTCACCACCAGCGCGCCCGCCCCGGCAACCGCCCCGCCGACAGTCGTACTGGCAGGGTGTCCCCTGGACCCGGAGCGCCCCGCCCACGGGCCCGTACCCACGCAGCCGGACCCCCGGCTCGGCTCGACCTTCAGGTGATGTGATGCAACAAGAGCGTGATCCCAGTGCGCCAGCGGACGCGGCCGTGCCGAGCCGCCCCGCCGCCGACCTGCCGCCGGCCGTACACGTGCTCCTGGTCGAGGACGACGAGGCGATCCGCAGGTCCGTGGGGATGGCACTGGAGCGCTACGGCTACCGGGTGTCCCTGGCGCCCGACGGCCTGACCGGCCTGGAGATGTTCCGGGCAGCGCAGCACGACCTGCTGCTCCTCGACATCATGCTGCCGCACCTGGACGGCATCGGGCTGTGCCACCGGATTCGCGAAACCAGCCAGACGCCCATCCTGATGATGTCGGCCCGTAGCGACGCCCTGGACGTGGTGGCGGGGTTGGAGGCGGGAGCCGACGACTACGTCGTCAAGCCCGTCGACACCAACGTCCTGGTGGCACGCATCCGCACCCTGCTCCGCCGGGCCACCTTCACCGCCCCGCCCGCGACCGACGACCGGCCGGGCGACGCCGATGGCCTGCTCACCTTCCGCAACCTGAGCATCGACACCCGTGGCCTGGAGGTCCGCGTCGACGGCCAGCCGCTCGCCCTCGCCCCGACCGAACTGCGGCTGCTCCTGGAGTTCGCCGCCGCGCCGGGCATCGCCCTGCAACGGCAGACGCTGTTGCGCAAGGTGTGGGACTACGGGTGGGACGGCGACATCCGGGTGGTCGACCTGGCGGTGCAGCGGCTACGCAAGAAGATCGGCGCCGAGCACATCGAGACCATCCGTGGCTTCGGCTACAAGTTCCGGCGCTGAGATGCCACGCAGCAAGCCACCCACATCCCCTGCCCGCGCCACATCCGCCGCCCGCACCACACCCGACGAGGGCCCCGGACACACCCTGCGGCGCCTGGTCAACTGGCGGTCCCTGCGGTGGAAGGTCGCCGCCGGGGGAGCGGCAGCGGCCTGTGCCATGGCCCTCGGCATCGGGCTCCTGGTCCACCGGACCACCGAGGAGCGGGACATGAACATCGGCCGCGGCCGTGCGATCGAGGCACTGGCGAAGGCCGAAGCCGTATTCCGCGGCGAGCAACCCGTACCCTCCTCGCCCGCGGAGCGCCCCGTCTACCTGACCGGCGACGACGTGCCGGACCCGCTGCTGGAGCGCATCGGCTCGCGCCCCACGTCCCGCCCCGTGACCTGGTACGACATCCGAAAGCCGCTGCAAGGACCGCAGATGTGGGCGGCGGGCCGGGTGGACGGCACGGCCCTGGCCGTCCACGTGGACGTGTCCAGCGACTGGCGCAGCCGACAGGCGCTGGACCGGCACATGCGGTACGCGGCCCTGGCCACGCTCGCCGTCGTCGTCCCCCTCACGGTCCTCGCTGCCGAACTCGTACTGCGGCGGTTGCGCCGCGTCGCCGGGACGGCCCGGCGGATCAAGCACGGCGATCTCGACGCCAGGACCAAGAGCCGCGGCCACGACGAGATCAGCGACATCTCCGGTGCGGTCGACCTGATGGCCGACGCGCTCCAGGACAGGCTGCGCACCGAACAGCGCTTCACCGCGGACGTCGCCCACGAACTCCGCACCCCGCTCACCGGCCTCGTCACCGCCACCTCCCTGCTGCCCGAGAGCGAGGCCACCGACCTGGTACGCGACCGGGTGCGGGTGCTGCGATCCCTGGTGGACGACCTGCTGGAGATCTCCCGCCTGGACGCGGGAGCCGAAGAAGCCGACGCCCAACCGGTGCCGCTCGGCGAGTTGGTGGCGGAATCCGTACAGCGCACGGGCCTGGAGACGGACCTTTCGGTGATCGGTCACCCGGTCGTCGAAACCGACCCCCGCCGGCTCGACCGCATCGTCACCAACCTGATCCTCAACGCCCACCGCCACGGCACGGCGCCCGTTGCGGTCCTGGTCGAGGGCGCGACCATCGTCGTGCGCGACCACGGCCCCGGTTTCCCACACGAGGTCCTCGACCACGGCCCGCAACGCTTTCGCACCGGAGCCGCCGAACGCGGCCAAGGCCACGGCCTCGGCCTCACCATCGCCCTCGGGCAGGCCCACGTCATCGGCGCCCGCCTCACCCTGACGAACGCCGACGCGCCGCCCGGCGCCGTCGCCACGCTCGAACTGCCCCGCTGAGTTGCCCGACACCGCCACGGCCGGGTTGGCCGCCGGGTCTCGCTGCCGTGCGCGGACCGGTCGGGGCCGCCGCGCGTCCCCGGGCCCGGCTCACCCCCCTCCGCGCCGGCGCGGGTGGGCGGCCGGCCCGGACGGGGGAGGCACGGCCGCCGGGCGGAGCATCTGTCCGGCCGCCAGCTCGCGGTAGGTGGGGCTGCGGGTGAGCAGATCCTCGTGCCGCCCGCAGTCGGCAACGCGGCCGTCGTCCAGCACGACGATCTGGTCGGCGTGCTGGACGGTGGAGAGGCGGTGGGCGATCACCAGCACGGTGCATTCCCGGGCGATGTCGGTCATGACCGTCGTCAGGGCGGTTTCGTTGACCGCGTCGAGGTGGGAGGTGGGTTCGTCGAGCAGGAGGAGGCCGGGGCGGGCGAGCAGGGCGCGCGCCAGGGCCACCCGCTGGCGCTCGCCCGCCGACAGGGTGCCCCCGCGCTCGCCGAGCATCCCGTGCAGACCACCTGGTAGTCGTCGTACGACCCCTTCCAACTGGGCCAGTTCGATGACGCCGCGCACCTCGGACTCGGTGGCGCCGGGCGCGGCGTAGGCGAGGTTGTCCCACAGCGTGCCGTGGACCACGTAGGTGTTCTGGTCGACGACGGCGATGCGCTCCCGACAAGCGGCGCGGCTCAGTGCGGTGGCGGGCCTCCCGTCGAACACCAACTGCCCGGAGTCCGGCTCGTAGAACCTGGCGACCAGGGCGAAGACCGTGCTCTTGCCGGCTCCCGACCGGCCGACCAAGGCCGTCTGGCGCAGGCGGGGAACGCTGAAGGTCACACCCTTCAGCACCGGCCGGTCCGGGTCGTAACCGAAGCTGAGGTCCCGCAGCGCGAGGGCGGGTTGCTCGTACGAGGGGGCCGGCCGGGCCCGATCGCGGGCGTGGGCCGCTGGCGTGGGCCGGCGTGGCGGCGGCTCTGCCGGCAGCCCGAGCGCGTACTCGATGCGCTGGTAGGCGCCCATGCCGCGCTGGATGAGGCCGACCGCGCGGAAGACCGACGACAGGGGCAGCACCAGGTACGAGGCGTACAGCAGGAAGGCGACCAGGTCCCCGAGGGTGTGGGCGTCTCCATTCACCCGCAGGCCGCCGATGACCAGGACGATCAGGAAGGAACCCTGGACGGCGAGTTCGACCGCCGGGCTCATGAAGGACGCGAGCTTCGCCGTCCGTACGCCCGCGCCGTACGCCGCTTCGACGCGCTCCCCGATGCGCGCCGCCTCCCGTGCCTCCGCGCGGTGGACCCGCACCATGGGCAGCGCGCCGAGGGCGCGCTCCAGGTCGGCGGCGATCGCGCCGACGGAGGTTTGCATCCGCTCGGACGCGGCGCGAATGCCCCTGAGCAGCGAGGCGACGACGACGGCGGCGATCACCACGGTCAGGGCCACCAGGAGCAGCAGCAGCGGATCGATCCACAGCATCAGAGCGACCGCGCCGAGCGCCACGAGCGTCCCGGTCACGAGGTCGACCAGGGCCTGGGAGACGACCTCCCGCAGCAGGGTGGTGTCAGCGGTGACCCGGGAGATCAGGTCGCCGCTGCGATGCCGGTCGTACTCCGCCATCTCCAGCCGCAACAGCCGCGCCACCAGGCTGTGTCGCAGCGCCCGCACAACGCCTTCGCCCATCCGCTCCAGCACGAACCGGCCCACCGCGCCCGTCACCGCCTCGGCGACGAACAGCACGGCCAGCACGAGCAGCAGCGGCCACACGGGCTGGCCACGGCCGCTGGCATCCACGGTGTGCTTGGCGACGAGCGGCTGCGCCAGGCCGAGTGCGGAGCCGGCCAGCGCAAGGGCGCAGGCGACGACGACGGCGGCCCGGTGGCCGCTGGTCAGCCGGTATATCGTGGCCACCGCGGCCCGGGTGGAGCGGTCCCGCTCGGCAGCGGGCTGCGCCCGGTCCGCGGTGCCGGTCATCGTGCCGGTCGATCCACGGGGGCCACGGTCATCAGCCGGGTGAAGTAGTCATCGGGCACACCCTCGCCCACCGGGCTCCCCGCCACCTCGATCCAGGCGTGCGCCGTGAACGGTGGCACCACCCGCACCCCCGTGCACCAGGTCGGCCAGGTCCCCGAGAGGCGACACAGCAACGCGGCCCCCAAGGAGCGCGGCAGACAACCCTTCGGCCCGGCGCACCGCAGGCTCACCGCGCACATCGCGTCCCGGGCGCTCTGGGCCTGCGCGCCGGTGGCGGGCCGGGCCCCGCGTCGGACGAGGCCGAGCGCGCTGCGGAGCCGACGGGGCGGCAGCAGGGCCAGCAGGCGCGCGGGGACCAGGACCAGACGGGCGGCCAACCGCCGGCCGAAGGGCACGTCGGCGGGGCGCTCCAACGCGCTGGGCGTCGTCACGGGGCCAGCCCCGACGCGCGCAACTCCTGGACGAGGGCGGCGACGTCCTGTTCCGCCCGGTCGGGGTCGATGTCGAACTCGGCGGTGACCGCGGCAACCGCGTCCGCTTCGTCGCCGCCCGCCACCAACGACTTGACCACCAGGGCGCCGGTCGGGTTCAACTCCCAGTACGTGCCGGCCCGTTCGTCCAGGAGGACCGTGCCGTACTCGGTCTCCGCGAGGGAGACGTCGGGCCCGAACTTCCATGCCATGCCTGTGACCCTTTCTGCCGTGCACTGCTGTGCTTGCCGTGCTTGCCGTGCACCGATGTCAAGCGGAGGCGGGTGTCGTGGCCTTGGCGGCCCGGCCGAGGCCGCGCAGCCACACTTCGGCGGCGATGGTCGAATAGAGGACGGCGTCGTGCAGTTCGGGGGTGGCCGGGCGCTCGGCGAGCCGCCGCAGCACGGCACCGTCGACCAGCCCCAACTGCTCCAGCCGCGAGTCCTCCCACAGCGCCAGCAGGTCCGCGCGGTGCTCGCGCAGTCCGTTGACGGCGTCCATCGAGGCCGCGGCCTTGTTGGTGCGCCGCAGGCACGCGGCGGGCACGACGCCGTTCATGGCGGCGGTCAGGACGGGCTTGTACGCCCAGGGTGTGACGCGCTCGCTCGGGCGGACCGCCAGGCACGCCTCGATGACGCGGTCGTCGAGGAACGGCGAGGCCATCGGCACGCCAGCCCCCGCCGCCATCCGGTCCCACTGGCGGATGATCCGCGTGCAGGAGCGGATCTGCTCCAGGTCGGCGTGGAGGCCGCGGTCCCGGTGGTGCGGGACGGCGCTGGCGGCGGCCTCCCGCAGCGCCCGCCGCGCCGCCCGCTCGGCGTCGGGGGAGACCCAGTCGAAGAGGCGAGGGGGCATGCCCCAGCCGAGGCTGGTGCTGACGGTGGCGGGCAGCGGACCACGCAGCCGACCGCCGCAGTCGGCCAGCCACTTCCCGTACGACCGGGAGTCCGCCAGCGCGCGCACCGTGCCGCCCAGCGGCCACTGCCACAGGGCCCGGAAGCCGCGCACCTGGCGAACGGCGAACAGCGGCCGGGTGCGCAGCAGCCGGTGGTAGTACGCCTCGGAGCACCAAGCCACGTGGTCGCCGCCGATCCCCGTCAGGTGCAGCCGGCTGCCGCGCTCGGCCAGGCCAGGCAGGTGGTGCAGGACCCGGGAACGGTCCATGACCCCGATGGACGGCTCGTCCAACAGGTCGTCGATGCCCAGCAGATCGGTGTAGACCAGCGGGGAGGCATCGGCGTCCCAGACGACGTGCTCGACCTCAGGCAGCAGGTGGGCGGCCTGCTCGGCCCAGTGCAGATCGGTGTCCGCGGGATCGCGCCCGGGCCAGGTGCTGGCCACCACCCGGGCGGGGGAGCGCGCGGCCAAGAAGGTGATCGACGTGGAATCCAGCCCGCCGGACAGGTCACAACTGACCACGCCGCCCTGTCGGGTGCGGGCGTCGACCGCGGTGGTCAGCGCTTCGCGGACGAGCGGTGCGGAGTCGGCGAGCGTGCGCACCGGTTCGGGCGGGCTCCACCAGCGAGAGTGGCGGGCCGTACGGCCGTCCGGCGCGAGGACGAGCGCGTCCTGCGGCGACACGGAACTGACGCTGCGCCACATCGACGCCTCGGCGAGCGGATGGGGGACCGGCCACAGCAGCCGCACGGCGACCTGTTCCTCGTCCGGGTCGTGGCCCAGCGCGGTGGCGAGCATGTCGGCGCGGGTGGCGGCGACCGTGACGCCACCGATGTCGGCGTGGAAGACGAGCCGGAGCCCGGATGCCGTGCCCTGCACCCGGAGCCGCCCGTCGAGCGTGGCGACGAGGTGGAAGCTGCCGGGCAGGGTACGAGCCAGGGCGTCGAGTTCGGCGAGGTCACGTAGCCGCCCGGCACGGCGCTCCAGGTCCGCGGCGTCGATCGGGCAGCAGCCGATCACGGCGATGGCGACCCGCCCGGCGCGGGCCGCGACCAGGTCCCGGGCGTTCCACTGCCCCACGAGCCAGGGCCGGCCCGAGGCGTGCCGCAGGATGCGCGTCCAGGCACGCGAGAAGGGGCGGGCCACGGCGGCTGCATCCGCCCGGTCGGAGAAGACCGCGAAGTGTGCGTCGCCGGGGCCCGCCCCCGCACTCTCGTGCAATCCAGTCATGACGTCAGGTCAGTACTGGTGGTGATCAGTTCTTGCTCAGCAGGAAGCGGTCGTTACCGGACCTCTGGAGAAAGCCGGTCTTCTTCCGGAACGTTCCGAGCCGAACCAACGTCGGCGCCTCGTAAGCCTTCTTCATGGCTACTCCTCGGTGTGGGGGTCGTACGCCGCCTCGCTGTCCGGCCGGAAACCGGAAATCCGGCCCCCCGCCATCCCGCGCGAGTCCGTCGAGGACCCGCAACGACGAAGCGGTCGCACTGAAATACCTACCTGCACGTGGGAATAGGCGGCAAGGCCGAAAAGGAAAGTCGTATTTTATGCGAGTTAGGGAACGTGGAGATCGCCATGGAGGCTCGGCGGTTGATCGAGAGCGAAACGTCCGGTGTTTATCTCCGCGAATTCCGAAAAAGCACTGCTCCCTGCGCGGAAAGATATCCAAACCACGAATCGAAGGACGGCCATCCCATTGCCTCTACGGAGCCGCCGGGGCGCACGTGCGCAGGCCGTTCGTGCTTCTTCCGGCGGGAGCCCGTGCCTGTACCGGACCGCCTCGGGTGCGGCCTGTTCTGTTCCCCGGGCCACTCACCCACCGACCCGCCGAGCGGTGCCGAGGCGCCGGCTCCGCGGGAAACGGGGGGCGGGGGAAATCCATCAGCATCGCGTGATCACGCTCAAGCCGCGACTCACGACGGTGAACGCGGTCCGCATCAACCTACTCGACCTCGAAAACGCCGCGCCTTACACGGTGAACGCCTCGACAGTCATTCGGTCCCCTCGGCAGAGCGAACGCGCAAGCCCTCATTGCGAGAGAGCCAAACAGTCCGCCAGTAGCGAATCAGCGCCCGAACCGCCCCTGGGAGCGAAAACGAAGCCCGGGACGGCGGCGAGAAGGTGAGGGGCGGGATGGGTGGCAGCCGGGCAACATCCGCTGGCGCGTAGGTCAGGGCATGGCTGCCCGCCGGGCCTTGCCAGTCGATCGGTTCCGATATATCGTTGACGTATCGCGATCGATCAACGATGCGACGTTGCTGATCGTCGCGGCAAGGAAGTGATCGCTGCACACGACAGAAGGAGTACGACCATGAGGTACGGACACGGGCGTGGCCACTGTGGGCCCGGATGGAGTGGCGGGGGCGAGGGTGAGGAGCGTCGGGCTGCCTTCGGGGCGTTCGGGCCGCCTTTTGGGGGGCCGCCGTTCGGGGGGCGGGGGCGTGGTGGGCCGCGGGGAAGGGCTCGGCGTGGTGACGTACGGGCGTCGATCCTGGCGCTGCTGCGCGACCGGCCGATGCACGGGTACGAGATGATCCAGGAAATCGGCGAACGCAGTGGTGGGGCCTGGCGCCCCAGCCCGGGCTCCGTCTATCCGACCCTCCAACTGCTGGAGGACGAGGGGCTGATCAGTAGCGTCAGCGAAGGCGGCAAGAAGCTGTTCACGCTGACCGACGAGGGGCGTGCCGAAGCCGAGGCGGGGTCGCAGGCGCCGTGGGAGGAAGCGGGACGCGGCGTCGACTGGGAGACCGCCCAGGAGATCAGGCAGGCGGGCGTCGGCGTGATGGAGGCGCTGGCCCAGGTGTGGAAGACGGGCACCAAGGAGCAGCGGGCCAAGGCGCTGGCTGTCATCGGTGAGACCCGTAAGAAGCTGTACCTGATCCTCGCCGAGGAAGACTGACGCACCGCCACGGACGGCTGATGCGGACGGGCGGCGCCCGTCCGTACGGCGGTGGGTGTGTCGGATGGTGGCCCCGGCGCGTGCCGGCCCACGTCCGGAAGGCGTACCGGAAAGGGCCTCGGGCAGGGTGCCGGAAGGGGCCCCCGGCGGCGGTCCGGTAGCAGGCGCGCTGGGGGCGGGTAGGAAATCGGGGTGGATCTCCTCCGTAGGAAGGAGGCGGTGGCGTCGGGTGCCCAACCAGCGTTGGATGGTCAAATGCTTCCCTGCGGGGATGCTTCGGGCCACTGGGGCTGATGTGGTGAGAGGGTGCAAAGTCGTATCCCCCTTCCTGGCCAGGCAGGACCGGCCGTACCGAACGGCCCGGGTGGGCCCGGCGGTCGTTTTGGCACGGCCGGCCCGGGTGATGCCCATGCCACGGGCGCCGATCAGCCGCCGACCGTCCTGAGCGACGAGTTGGCCTCGGTGATCGCCGCCGCGCGCCGGCGCGCACACCGCGATGACGATCGACAAGTCGACACCGCGCACGTCTTACACGCCGTACTGGAGTCGGACCCCGACGTGGCGGCCCACTTCGACGGCGGCCGGACCCAAGTCGCGCGGGTGCTCAGCTATCTGGCGCAGCGCACCATCGGGTACGGCATGAGCTGGCACGGCACCGTGGAGGATTCCGGGGCCGTGCCAGTGGTGCGTCAGGGGCCGGCCCACTGGTCGCCCGCCGTCGAGGCAGCCGTGGTGCGGGCGAACGGCCGCGCCACGGTCCGCGGGGCCGCACTCGCGCAGGGCTTCGACCTCTTCGTCGCGCTGACCGACGACCGCGAGTGCCGGGCCGTCGAGGTCCTGCACGGCGCGGGCGTGGACCTGGAGAGCCTGGCCCTGCGGCTGGCCACGGAGACCGCGCGCCGCGCCAACAAGGCCGCCAGGAGTGACGTGGAGAACGGTCCTGACACAGTCTGAGCCGGCTGCCATGATGTGCCGATGCGCGCGTCGTCGACGAAGAACACCGGCCTCGGGCTCGCCCTGGCCTCGGCCCTGACCTTCGGCAGCTCCGGCGTGGGTGCCAAGCCGCTCATCGAAGCCGGACTCGACCCGCTCCACGTCACCTGGCTGCGTGCGGCGGGCGCGGCCGTACTGCTCCTGCCCATCGCCTGGCGTCACCGGCTGCTGCTGGTCCGACGGCCGGCCCTGCTCGCCGGGTTCGGGCTGCTGGCTGTCGCCGGCGTGCAAGCCTGCTACTTCGCCGCCATCTCCCGCATCCCCGTGGGTGTCGCGCTGCTCATCGAATACCTGGGGCCGGCGCTGCTGCTCGGCTGGGTGCGGTTCGTCCAGCGGCGCCCGGTGAGCCGTGCCGCCGCGATCGGCGTCGTGCTGGCCGTCGGCGGTCTGGCCTCCGTGGTCGAATTGTGGGCCGGGCTCACCTTCGATGCCGTTGGGCTGCTGCTCGGCCTCGGCGCCGCCTGCTGCCAGGTCGGCTACTTCCTCCTCGCCGACCAGGGCGCCGACGACGCGGAACCCGCCGACCCGCTGGGTGTGGTCGCCTTCGGGATGGTGGTCGGCACGCTCGTCCTCACCGTCATCGCCCGCCCTTGGGGCATGGACTGGGCCGTGCTCGCAGGCCGCGCCGAGATGGCGGGGGCGCACCTGCCGGCGGGGCTGCTGCTGGCATGGGTGGTCCTGGTGGCGACGGTGACCGCCTACGTCACCGGCGTACTCGCGGTACGGCACCTCTCCCCGCAGGTCGCCGGCGTCGTCGCGTTCCTCGAAGCCGTTGTCGCGACCGTACTCGCCTGGGTCCTGTTGGCCGAGGAGTTGGGCGCGCCACAGGTGATCGGCGGGTGTGTCGTCCTGGTCGGGGCGTTCATCGCGCAGACCGCCGCGCCGCGCCGTACCCCGCAGGTGACGGTAGCCGGCTCGCCGTCCGGCACCCACGACCGCGCCGGTCACTTTGACGCACCGGTCGCCGGCGGCCACCGCGGTACGGGCCCGGGGCGGCGGGGCGAGGAGACGGGGGCCGGAGCAGGGGCCGGGACGGAGTTGTCCGGCGATTCCCCCACCGCTTAGTGTGATGAACGTGCCGATGACTGTTCTCCCGCCTCCTGCCCGCTAGGGCGGGCGGCTCCCACCGGAAGATCCGCGTTCGAGGCAAGCCCTCGGACTGGTTGACGCTGCCCGCAGACGGATGACGCAACCGACCACAGCCGATCCGAGCTGTCTTCCGTGGGAGAACCCTTCGTGCTCACCCCCGTGCACTCCGCGCTGCCCGTAGGCCGCGGACTCGCCTATGTCACCTTCGCCGCCACCACCTGGGGCACCGCAGGAGCGGCGGCCTCGTTGCTCTTCGAGACCAGCGGGCTCGGCCCGCTCGCGCTGACCTTCTGGCGCACCCTGGGCGGCCTCGCCCTGATGCTTCCGATACTGCTGCTGCGCCGGCGCCGGCCGGTCACCCGCCCGGCGCGGCCCCGCTCCTCGCGTCGCGACCGTACGCTCCGCATCGTCGTCACCGGCCTGGGGCTGACCGTCTTCCAGGCCGCCTACTTCCAGGCCGTCGACGCCACCGGGCTCGCGGTGGCCACCGTCGTCACCCTGGGGGCGGCGCCCGTCATGGTCGCCCTGGCCGGGCGGGTCGCCGTCGGCGAACACCTGGGCCGGGGCGGCGCGTTCGCCGTCGTCGGGGCGTTGGCCGGACTGAGCGTGCTGGTCTTCGGCAGCGAGGGCACCGGCGAGGTCCGGCCGGCCGGTGTCGGGCTCGCCCTGCTCTCGGCCGCCGGCTACGCCACCATCACCGTCTACACCCGCTACCTCGGCCGGGGTGGCGACGTCGTGGACCCCTACCTCACGACGGTCACCTCGTTCGCGGTGTGCACCGGCTGCCTGTTGCCGTTCGCGCTCGCCGAGGGGATGCTGCCGCGGGCCGAGCAGTGGGGGCAGACGCTGGGGCTGCTCCTCTACATCGCCTCCGTACCGACGGCGCTCGCGTACGGCCTGTACTTCACCGGGCTCGCCGTCGTACGCGCCACCACGGTCTCGGTGCTCACGCTGATCGAACCGGTCACCGCCGCGGCCATCGCCGTGGCGCTCCTGGACGAACGCCTGACGGTGGCGACCCTGGTCGGTACGGCCATGCTGCTGTGCGCCGTGGCGGCGCTCGCCCTCGCGGAGACGCGCGCCAACCCCGGCGCCGGGGGGTGATGCGGCTCGGCTGACGGGCCGGTCTGCTGGTTCCGCGGGGCCAGCAGACCGGCCGGGCGCCCTCGCGCCGGTCGGCGGACCTGGTCGGCACACGCTTCAGCCGGCGGGCCCGGTCGGCACGCCCTTCGACCGGGCGGACCTGGTCGGCACGCCCTTCGGTCGCCGACCGGCCGCGCGGCAGGGGAGCTGCGGGGGTGCTGCGGCGGTGGCCCGGACGTCAGCGGTTGGTGACGTAGTCGGGGACCGGTACGTCGGCGGCGAGGTCGCCCGACGGTTCCGGTATGCCGAAACCGGACGTCACGGGGAGGACGCCGGCCCAGTGCGGCAGTCCCAGGTCCTCCGGCTCGTCGTTCGGGCCGCCCACCCGCCACTTCGCCGACGCCTCCGCGAGGTCGATGCGGAGCACGGCGGTGGCGGCCAACTCCTTGGCGTTCGCGGGGCGGCAGTCGGCGGCACGGCCGGGCACCACGTGGTTGACCAGGGCATCGAGGGCGGCGGTGCGCTCGGCCGGGTCGGTGACCTGCTGGGCCACGCCGTGCACCACGACCGAGCGGTAGTTGATGGAGTGGTGGAAGGCCGAACGGGCCAGTACCACGCCGTCCACGTGCGTCACCGTCACGCACACGGCGAGCCCCGGCTGTGCCGGCTCGGCTGCTTCGTCCGCCCCGGGGGACCCGTGCCCCGCGGAATCCGCCCCGCCCCCTGCGGCCATCCGCAGCGGGCGTGAACCGGTGGAACCATGGACGTAGAGGCGCTCGCCCACGCGCGCGTAGAGCGTGGGCAGGACGACCGGCGCCCCGTCGCGTACGAAGCCCAGGTGGCAGACGAAGGACTGGTCGAGCAGCGAGTGCACCAACGCGCGGTCGTAGCCGGCCCGGTCGCGGTCCCGGGAGGTCACGGTCCGGTCCGTCGGACCGTACGCAGCGGCGGGGGCGTCCGTGGTGGCAGCCTGGGCAGGGCGCGGCGTGGCAGCGTGGGCGCCAGCGGTGGCGGCGGATTCGGCGGCAGCCATTGCCTTCTCCTTTGTATTAGTGCATACTCGGCATTGTGCTAGGAGAGTATCGGATCGAAGGCCGGCGTGCCGTGGAAATTGCCGCCAGCGTGGAGAGGGCCGTCGGCTCGGGAGGGCTGGCGCCCGGTGAACTGCTGCCGCCCATGCGGGAGTTGGCGGTCGAGCTCGGCGTCAATCCGAATACGGTGGCGGCGGCCTATCGCTCGCTGCGCGACCGCGGCGTCATCGAGACGGCCGGGCGGCGGGGCAGCCGAGTGCGCCCCCGACCGGCGACCACCTCGCGTGAGGCGATCGGCGTCGACGTGCCCGAGGGCGTGCGCGACCTGGCGACGGGCAATCCGGACCCCGCCCTGCTGCCCTCGTTCCGCGCCGCGCTGGCGGCGGTGAGCGTGCAGTACGAGCACCAGTCGATGTTCTACGGCGCTCCGCTGGTGTCGGCACCACTGGCCCGGTTGGCGCAGGCGCAGCTCGCCGCCGACGGGGTGCCGAAGGGGCCGATCACCGTCGTCTCCGGAGCGCTCGACGGCGTCGAGCGGGTGCTCGCCGCACATCTGCGCCCGGGGGACGTGGTGGCGGTCGAAGACCCCGGTTGGGGTGGTCTGCTCGACCTGATCCCGGCGCTCGGCCTGCGGCCGGAGCCGGTGGCGCTGGACGACGAAGGTCCGCTGCCCGCGGAGGTGGAGCGGGCGGTGCGGCGCGGGGCCAGGGCCCTGGTGGTGACCAGCCGTGCGCAGAACCCGACGGGGGCGGCGGTGAGCGCCGACCGCTGCCGCGAACTGCGCACTCTGCTCGCCGAAAGCCCCGAGCTGCTGCTGATCGAGGACGACCACGGACACGGCATCGTCGACCTGCCGCTCCATGCGCTCGCGGGGGCGACCGACCGCTGGGTGCTGGTCCGCTCCACGGCCAAGGCGTACGGGCCTGACCTGCGGTTGGCCGTGCTCACCGGGGACCCGACCACGGTGGACCGGGTGGGCGGACGGCTGCGGCTCGGGCCCGGTTGGGTCAGCCACCTGTTGCAGGACACCGTGCGCCACCTCTGGGAGACGGAGGCGGTGCGCCCGGAGCGGGTCGCGGCTTCCTACGCCGAGCGGCGCGACGCACTCAGAGCCGCACTGGCCGAGCAGGGGATCGAGGCGTTCGGGCGCAGTGGCATGAACGTCTGGGTGCCGGTCCCCGACGAGACCGTTGCGGTCTCCCGGTTGCAGCGCGCCGGCTGGGCCGTCGCCCCCGGGGCCCGCTTCCGCATGGCCTCACCGCCCGGTATCCGACTGACCGTGTCGGGCATCGGGGTCGAAGAGGTCGATGCGGTCGCGGACGCCGTCGCTGCCTCCGTCCGTCCGGCGTCGCCGGGGCGTTACGGCTGACGGAGCGCCGGCGCGGGCTGTCGCGCGGCGGCCGGCTTGCGGGGGCCGCGCTGGGTGAGGGCGGCCCCCGCGAGGACGATGAGCGCGCCGACCGGGGTGTTCCACGTCAGGCCCTCGCCCAGGACCAGCACGCCGGCCGCCGTCGCGACGACCGGGATGAAGTAGGTGACGAGCGTCGCCGTCGTGGGCCCGATCTCCGCGACCAGCCCGTACTGCACGACGAAGGCGAGCCCGGTCCCCAGGGTGCCCAGGGCCAGGACGGACAGCAGGGGGAGTACGGGCAGCCCGTCGGGGGTGGCGGCGAAGAAGGGGGCGACCAGGCCGAGCTGCACCGTACCGAGCAGCAACTGGCCACCGGCCATGGAGATGTTCGAGTGCGGGGCGTCCGCCAGGGTGCGCCGTACGTAGATCCAGCCGACCGCGTAGCTGAACGAGGCGACCAGCGCCATCGCGGTGCCGGCCGGGTCCTGGCCGGAGAAGCCCTGCCAGGCGCCGAGCACGATGAGGACGCCGATGAACCCCAGCCCGAGCCCGGCCAGGCGGCGCCGGGTGGGGCGGTCCTCGGACAGCGCGACGAGGGAGAGCGTCATGCCCCAGAGCGGAGTGGTGGCGTTGCAGATGCCCGCCAGGGTGGACGAGATGTGCAGTTCCGAATAGGCGAAGAGGGTGAACGGGAAGGCGTTGAGCAGGAAGGACGCCACCACGAGATGGCCCCACAGGCGGGCCCCGCGCGGCAGCCGGTCGCGCTTGACGACCAGCACCGCCAGCAGGACGAGCGTGCCGAACAGCAGCCGACCGAAGGTGACGTAGAGCGGGGCGAAGCCGTCCGTGCCGACCTTGATGAACAGGAAGCTGAACCCCCAGATCAGGGACAGCGCGGCGAATCGCACGCGCCAGTCGAAGAGCCGGCGCCACCGGCGGCCGGTCGCCGTCGTCTCCTCGCCCTTGGCCGCGGAGGCGGAGCCGGTCTCGTTGCCGCTGGTGAGGCCAGCGCCGGTGGCCGGTGTCCCGCCGGCCGTCGCGGCAGCGGTCGCGGCCTCAGGCGGCGGTATGACCTGGGTGGGGCGGGGGTGCGGTGAAGTGGACGTGGCGAGCGGGGGGCCCGGGGTGGCTCGCGGGGCGGGGGGTGTGCGCATGGGTATCACCATGGCCGGCCCGATGGATTAGGACAATCGAGTTTTTGTGGTGGTCATCGCGTAGCATCGCTTACGTGTTGAACCTCGATCGTCTGCGGACGCTACATGCCGTCGCCCGCCACGGTTCGGTGAGTGCTGCCGCCGACGGGCTGCACGTGACCACGTCCGCGGTGTCCCAACAGTTGGCGAAGTTGGAACGGGAGACCGGACAGCAACTCCTGGCCAAGAACGGCAGGGGGGTGCGGCTAACGGATGCCGGCCGGCTGCTCGCCGAACACGCCTCGCGCATCCTGTCGCAGGTCGAACTGGCCCAGGCCGATCTGGAGGCCCAGCGCGGCCAGGCGGTGGGCGAGCTGGCGATGGGTGCGTTCCCGACCGCAGCCCGCGGCCTGCTCCCCGCGGCGCTCGTACGACTGCGCGCGGAACATCCCCAACTACGGGCGAGACTTGAGGAGTTGGAGCCGGATGAAGCGGTTCCTGCGGTGATGCGCGGCGACCTCGACCTGGCCGTGGTGCTCGACTGGTACAACAAGCCGCTGCCCATGCCCGACGGGTTGGTGAAGGCACCGCTGTTGGACGACCCCGCCGATGTGGCGATGCCGGCCGGTCATCCGTTGGCGGACCGCGAAGAGGTGGAGTTGGAGGAGTTCGCGGACGACGAGTGGGTCTCCTGGCCCAAGGGTGAGTTCTGCCACGACTGGCTGATGCTCACCCTGCGGGGTGCGGGCATCGAGCCCCGCATCTGCCACATGGCGGAGGAGCACCACACCCAACTCGCCCTGATCGCGGCGGGTCTCGGCGTGGCGGTGGCCCCGCGGCTGGGGCGGGGCCCGATTCCGGACGGGGTGCGGGTGGTGCCCGTGCGGCACACCATGCGCCGGCACATCTACGCCATCTGGCGGGCCGACGCCGACCGCCGGCCGTCGATCCGGGCGGCGCTGGACGCCTTGCGGGCGTCCGCGGCCGAGCACCTGGCGGCCGAGGGCACCGCGTAGTGGGCCCGGCGTGGGCAGCGCGTGTGGGTGGGGCGCTGGCCGGGGCAGCGGGGGAGAGGCGCGCGAGGGTGTGCGGGAGGCCCGGTGGAGATCGGCCTGGACGCGGCAGGTGGGGGAGGGGTGTCGCGGGTGGGTCGCTCAGCGGCGCGCGTGGCGGATCGTGAGGCGGCCGAACCCCAGGGCGCCGGAGAAGCGGATCGTGGGGCCGTCGGCGCGGGCGGGCGAGCGGGGCTCGTACCGGATGGTCTTCCACCCCGCGGTCAGCCCCTCGGTGTCCACGGTCGCGTCGCGCGGCACCGTGATCTTGGCGCCACCGGTGCCGAGCACCAACTCGATGTCGACGACCGGGTACGTGATGACCGCCCGGGAGAGGTCGAGGCGGACCTTGCCGAACGCCGACTCGATCTTGAGGTGCCGCGGCACCTGCCAGGGACCGCGGCGCTTGATCCGGCCGCTGGCCGCCGCGATCGTCGATGTGGTGCCCGGGCGCTCCGGTGGCAGGTCGCGCATGGCCGTCGCCAACCCGTCCGACGTCGTCGCCGTCAGCACCTGCTCCAGACGCTGGTCCATCTCCTCGTGCGAGATGAGCTCGTCGGCGTACGCCTCTTGCAGCCGCTGCACGGCGGCCTCGCGGTCCTCGTTGCGGAGCGGGGACGGGGCCGACGGCGGCTGATCGTGCGGCGGAGAGGTCACCGTTTCACTCTAATGCCGTAGCGGCGGGTCGGGCAGTGCCAACACCTTTGGCAGGCAAGGAAAGCGGCAGCAGCCGGGGCCGGGCGTGACGGGCGGGTGGAGGCGCGGCCCTTGGCGTCACCCGGCGGCGCCGGCACAGCCAGGGCCGGGCCGAGGCGGGTCAGCGCAGGGTGATGGTGCCCTTCGCGATGGTGACCTTGGCGGCCTTCAGCGGGCGGGTCGCCGGGCCCTTGCGTACGCTGCCGTCGGCGATGTCGAACTTGCTGCCGTGGCAGTCGCAGTTGATGGTGCCGCCGGACACGCTCGCGACGGGACAGCCGTTGTGCGTGCAGATGGCGGAGAACGCCTTGTAGTCGCCGGCGGCCGGCTGGGTGACCACGACCCGCTGCTTCTTGAAGATGACGCCGCCCCCTTCCGGGATGGCCGCCGTGCGGCCGAGGGTGCGCGGGCCCGATGAGGTGTCATCCCCCTTGTCGTCGCCGGAGTCGCCGCAGGCGGCGAGGGTGGCGGCCAGGCCCGCCACACCCACGGCCATGACCAGGGTGCGGCGGGACGGCTGCTGCGCGGTTGTCGTGGGTCGTGCCATGGCGCTGCTCCTGGCTGGGTGTCGTGGCCGGGGGTTGCCTGCGGACACCGACGTCCGGAGCCGGTCGCCGAGGGTCAGGCGCCGAGCGAGCGGCGGAGGAAGTCGACCTGGAACCGCAGTAGGTGTTCGGTGACCGCATTGTCCACCGGGAGGTGGGTGGCGCCCGGGAGCGGCAGCACCGTGTGTGGCCGTCCGGCGGACAACAGTTCCGCCGACAGGCGCAGTGTGTGGGCGGCCAGCACGTTGTCGTCGGCGAGCCCGTGGACCAGCAGCAGCGGGCGCCGCAACAGGTGCCCGTGGCCCACCAGGGAAGCGCGGTCGTACGCCGCCGGGTCCTCGTCCGGGTGACCCAGGAACCGTTCCTTCCAGTGCGTGTCGTAGAGCCGCTGGTCGGCCGGTGCGGCGCCGGCGATGGCGGCGTGGAAGACCTCGGGGCGGTGCAGTACGGCGGCGGCTGCCAGGTACCCGCCGTAGGACCAGCCCCGGATCGCCACCCGGTCCAGGTCCAACTGGGGGTGGCCGGCCGCCGCCGCGTGCAGGGCCTCGACCTGGTCGTCGAGCACGGGGGTGAGCAGGTCGCGGTGGATCGCCTTCTCCCAAGCGGGGCCGCGTCCCGGGGTGCCCCGGCCGTCGGTGACCAGGACGGCGAACCCCTGCTCGGCGAACCACTGCGACACGCATGTCCACCAGGCACGACAGTGGCGTACGACGCGCATGCCGGGACCGCCGTACGGGTCGAGCAGCACCGGCAGCCTGCCGTGCTCGGGGGTGTGCCACGAAGGCAGGTACAGCGCGCTGCGCAGCGCCCGTTGGCCGAGGCGCAGCAGGGTGGGCCGCGGGATGAGCACGGGACGCTCGACGTGTGAGGCGATCTCGCCCACCACGGCCGTGCCGCGCAGCACGGTGACGGTGTCGCCGTCGGGCGTGCGGCTGTCGAGCACGACGGTGCCGCCGCCGCAGACCGCGTCGTGCACGCCGGGCGTCCCACTCAGCCGTCGCAGGCCATCACCCGGTGCGTAGGACCACACGTGACGTTCGGTGGGCTCGCTGCTCGCGGCGAACAGCACCCGCTCGCCGTCGACGCCGAGCACCGCGTCGACCTGGAGCCCCGCGGGCGTCTGCACCGGGCGGCCGTCCGACGCTCCGGCCGCCCCGTCGGCGGGTACGAAGCGCAGTCCTCGGGTCTCGGGCGTCTCCCAGGGCCAGACCCGGGTGCCGGCTGCGGTACGGGCCGGCAGACCGGGCACGATCTGCACCCAGGCCGGATCCCGCCGCTCGTGCAGCGGGTGGGCCAGGCCGGTGGCCGGATCGGCCGTCAGCACCCGTATTGTGCGCTGGTCACGGCTCTGCACGGTGAGGACGACACGGGCCGCGGGCGCGGGCGGCGGAGTGGAATGCGGGTCGTCCGGCGGCGTGGCCCCGGCTCCGGGGGCGGCGTCTGCGCCCTCCCAACCAGCGGTGACCAGGTACTCGAAGGCCGAGCGGTCCCAGCACACCTCGGTGCGGTGCCCGTCTAGGGTGACGACGTGCAGCGAGACGTCGGCGTTGGGGGTGCCGGCCGACGGGTAGCGGATCGCGCGGGGCGGCCGTTGCGGGTGGGCGGCGTCGCCGATGAACAGACGGCGCACCGGGGCGACGTCCACGCGTGCGGCCAGCACGGCCCGGCCGTCCGGCGACCACCAGAAGCCGCGGTTGCGGTCCATCGACTCGGCGGCCACGTATTCGGCGAGCCCGTAGCTGACCTCCGGGCCCTCGGGCGCGAGCAGCAGCCGGTCACCGCCCATGCCCTGGCCCCGCTCGACGGCAGCGGCGGTGCCGTCCGGTGCGACGCCTTCGGGTGCGGTGCCGGCCGGGTCCTGCGGCGCCAACTCCACGACGTGCAGGGCGCCCCCGGTGACGTAGCAGACGTGGCGTCCGTCGGGGGACAGCCGGGGGTCGACGACCGGCCCGGCCGTCGCGACGGGGAACGGTGCCGGGCCCGCGACCCGCACCGCCCACAGCGCGCCGTCGAGTGCGAAGGCGGCGGTGCGTCCGAGGTGGTCGACGGTGTAGGAGACCAGACCGGCCGACGGCTCCCGGGCGCGTTCGCGGCGCAGCCGCTCCGCGGTGGGTACCTCGCCCGCCGCGCCGACGAGGCGGCCCGGGTCGGCGAGCACGCGTTCGCGGCCGTCCTCCCAGACCCACAGCGAACTGGTCGGATCGCTCCCGCTGGCCGTACGGACGAAGAAGACCCGGCTGCCGTCCCCGGCCACCGCCAACTGGCGTGGCGCGCCGAGCGCGAAGCGGCGGGTACGGGCGAACTGGGCGGGGAACGCGGTAACGTCGTCGTGAGGCATGGCGACACTGTGACAGGGGGGTGGCGCGGCGCGGCAAGTCGGTTTCGGCCGGCCGGCCGCGCGGGCTGGCCGGCCGCCGCTGCCGTACGTTCAGCTCGCGGGTTTCTCCCAGACCGAGACGTGCTGGCGGCTCTCGTGGGTGAAGGGGGACCTGGTCCAACCCTCCCAGCGGTGGCGCAGCCGCAGTCCGGCCAGTCGCGCCATCAGGTCGAGTTCGGACGGCCAGACATAGCGGAACGGGTAGGACCTGTACTGCGGCCGGCCGTCGACGAGGGTGACGTAGTGCGAGGTCAGGCCCTGGGTGGCGACGTCGTAGGTGTCGAAGGCCCAACGTGTCGCGTCGATCTGGAACGGTACGGCGGTCTGCCCCGGGGGCAGCAGGCGCAGTTCGGGCACGCCGACCTCGATGACGAAGCTGCCGCCGGGCGCCAGGTGCGCGGCGGCGTTGCGGAAGCATTCCACCTGGGCGTCCTGCGTCGTCAGGTTGTTGATCGTGTTGAACACCAGGTAGACGAGGGCGAAGGCACCCGGGACGCGGGTGGTGGCGAAGTCTCCGATGGTCACGTCGACGGCCTCGCCGCCCGGCTTGGCCCGGAGCCTGCTCGTCATGGCGTGTGACATGTCGATGCCGCACACCGGCACCCCGCGCCTGGCCAGCGGCAGGGCGATCCTCCCGGTGCCGACGCCGAGTTCGAGGGCGCGCCCGTCACCGGCGAGTTCCGCCAGCAGGTCGACGGTCGGGCCGACCACCTCGGGTTGGAACATCTCCGCCGATGATGTGTCGTAGTCGGCCGCGACTGCTTCGTTGAAGTACCCGTCAGCTTCAGACATTGCTGGACCGTACCGCCCGCGCGCCCGGCCTCGCGCGCGAGTTTTCCCGGGTGGCAGGTGCAACCTCCTGGTGGGGGAGGCCCGTGGTGCCGGCGGGTGGGGCCGGGAGATGCCGCTCGCCGGCACCACGGTGGTCGTCAGCGCCTGGCCGCCAGCCGCAGGTCGCCCGCGGTCACCTTGCGGGCGTGGTCGCTGTTGAGCAGGGCGTGCGGGTAGCCGAGGTCGATCGCGCTGACCGCGTCGAGCCGGGCCAGTTGGGCGGCGGTGAGGTCGACGTCGAGGGCGCCCAGGTTGTCCGTCAACTGGGCCATGGTGCGGGCGCCGAGGATCGGCGCGGTCACGTCCGGGTTCCGCAGCGTCCAGGCCAGACCGACCTGGGCGGGGGAGCGGCCGAGCTCCGTGGCGACCTCCCCCACCACGTCGGCGATGTGCAGGTTGCGGTCGGTGACCGTGCCCAGGGCCAGGTTGAAATTCCTGCGGGTGCCGTCGTCGGCCGCGACGTCCGCGGTGGCCAGGTCCTCGCGCCGGTACTTGCCGGTGAGCACCCCGCCCGCCAGCGGCGAGTACGGCACCACGCCGAGCCCCAGCTCGCGGGCCATGGGGACCAGGTCGCGCTCACCGCCCCGCTCGATCAGGTTGTACTCGATCTGGAGCGCGGCCAGCGGTGACCAGCCGCGTAGCTCGGCCATGGTCTGCATCCGGGACACCTGCCAGGCCGGGGCGTTGCAGACACCCACGTACAACACCTTGCCCTGGCGCACCAGGTCGTCCAGGCCGCGCAGGATCTCATCGACCGGCGTCGCCTCGTCCCACACGTGCAGGTAGAGCAGGTCGATGTAGTCCGTGTCGAGCTGGCGCAGGCTCGCCTCCACCGAGGCGAACAGGCTCTTGCGGCTGCTGCCGCGGGCGTTGGGGTCGCCGGGGCGGCGCAGCGAGGTGTACTTCGTGGCCAGCACCAGGCTTTCGCGCCGGCCGCGGGTGAAGGTGGCGAGCATGCGCTCGGAGTTGCCGTCGGTGTAGACGTTGGCGGTGTCGATGAAGTTGCCGCCCTGCTCGACGTAGTGGTCGAACAGCCTGCGCGCCTCGTCCTGGTCGGCGCCCCAGCCCCATGCGGTGCCGAAGGTCGCCGTGCCCAGCGCGAGCGGTGAGACGCGCAGCCCGGAGCGGCCCAGCAGCCGGTAGGTGTCGAGGGTGAGTGACATGGTCTTCTCCCGTGCCCGTGGTTCGTTGTCGCACACCAGGCTGCTGCGGTCGGGGCGGGGGGTTAAGGGAAGGCTGTTCCTGGGAACGCCAGTCCCACCCTCGCGGTTGGACCAGACATGACGACCCACACCGTGGACACCACACAGGAGCTGGCCGCGTTCCTGCGGGCCAGGCGCGAGCAGCTCGACCCGGCCGACCTGGGGTTGCCCGTGCGCCGGCAGACCCGGCGGACCCCGGGGCTGCGCCGCGAGGAGGTCGCCGAGTTGGCCGGAGTCAGCGTCGACTACGTGGTACGCCTTGAACAGGGGCGTGGGCTGCGGCCCTCGGCCGAGGTGGTGGAGGCGCTGGCGCGGGCGCTGCGGCTGGCTCCCGTGGAGCGCGCGTACCTCTTCAACCTGGCCCAGCAGCGGCCCCGCGGCGCGGAGCAGGCGGCCAGCGCCGCGCAGCCGTCACTGGCCCGCCTGGTCACCGACTTGTCGCCGCTGCCCGCCATGTTGCTGAACCATCGGTACGACGTGCTGGCCTGGAACCCCGAGATGGCCCGGCTGCTGGTGGACTTCGCCACCCTGCCGCCCACGCAGCGCAACGCGATGTGGCTGTGCCTGCGCCATCCGCGGGTGCGTGAGCTCTACGTCGACCGGGAGCGCGTCGTACGGGAGGGGGTCGCCCAGCTCCGCGCGGCGTGGGCCGCGCACCCGGACGATCAGGAGTTGACCGACCGCATCACCGAACTCCTCACCTGTGACGAGGAGTTCGCGCGGCTGTGGGGCCAACGCGAGGTGACCGTGGCCGGCCGGGGGGACAAGGTGCTGCGGCATCCGGAGGCGGGCACGATCGCCGTGCGGTTCGAGGTGCTGGCACCGCTGCAAGACCCCGACCAGCGACTGGTGATCTTCCGTGCGGCGGACGGGCCGAGCCAGGCCGCGCTGGATCGGCTGTGCGCGGGGTGAGACCCGATCGTGTGCGGGGGTGCCCCCAGGTCTGGGCCCGCCGCGCGCTCCCACCCGTCTGTGGGTACGCGCCGCCGCGCCGTTGCCGCTACGCCGTGCGGTAGGCCCGGAGGAAGGTCCGTACGCCTTCGATGATGAGTGGTTGGACGCGGGCGTCCTCGATCGCGTTCGCCGAGCCGAGCCGGTCAAGGGCGACGCCGAAGGTCAGCGCGATGAACTGGTCGGCCGCGAGCCGGGCGTCGGGCACGTGCAGCAGCCCGGCGCCGGCGAACGCGGCGAACCGCTCGGCCAGCGCCTCTTCCGGCGTGTCGGCCATGGCGCTGTAGCCGCGCCCCGGCTGCTGCCCGGACTCCACCCTGACCAGGCGCTGCAAGGTGGCGTACTCGGCCGAGCCCAGCAGGTCGGTGGCGATCCGCAGGGCGAACGTGACCAGGGCGTCTTCCAGTTCGCCGGCCTCGGGGACGCCGGTCAGGGTGTCGTCGAGGGTGTGTCCGACGGTGTCGACCAGGGACTGTCCGACGGCGTCGACGACGGCCCGCAACAGGGTCTGCTTGTCGCCGAAGTAGTCGTAGATCGTCCGCTTGGACACCTCGGCCCGGGCGGCGATCGCATCGACGCTCACCCGGTCGAAGCCGTCGGCGAGGAACAGTTCGCGGGCCGCCGTGAGGATGGCGGCCCGCTTGCGCGTGGACCCCTCACGCAGCGTCTTCGTGGTCGGCATGGCCTCATCCTAACCGGACTGCACTGCACGGTGTAGTGTAGTTCTGGGTCGGCGCGCAGCGCTGCTCACTCCGCCCCGTCCCGCCCTGCTGCGCCCGGCGGGGGCGCGCCCGTCCGCTCCTGCCCCCGGCGTCCAGCCGGAGATCTCGGCCTCGATTCCCGACGCGCCACCGCGCCCCGCCCGCAAGCCCACCCGGTCCACCCGTTCCACCGGGTCCGTACCGGGCCCCGCACGGCGACACCCACCGCCACCGCCCCGCACGGCCACGACCGAAGGACGCCCATGACCGCAACCCTGACCCCGCCCCTACGCAGCGGAAGGTCCGCCGTCGCCGCCATCGGCCTGCTGGCGGTCGCCACCGGAGCGCTGGAGTCGGTGGTGACGCCCACGCTGCCGCTCCTGCAACGCGAGTTACGCATGAGCCCGTCCGAAGGGGCACTGCTCAGCGTGATGCTGCTCATCACCGGCGCCCTCGTCACCCCGCTCGCCGGCCGGTTCGGCGACCGGTGCGGCGGGCGGCGGGTGCTGGTCCGGCTGATGGCGGTGGTCTCCGTCGGCGGGCTGGTGTCGGCCGCCGCGCCCAACCTGCCGGTCCTGCTGCTCGGGCAGGTGCTCCAGGGGGCGATGGTGGGCGCGCTGCCGCTCTCGTTCATCCTGGTCCGCGACCACCTCCCCGCGGCCGAGTCAAAGGTGGCCATCGGCACGGTCAGCGGACTGTTCGTGGCCGGCGGGATGGCGGGGACGCTGGCGGCGGGGCCGGTCGCGGAGGGGCTGTCCCGGCACTGGATGTTCGCGCTGCCCACCGGCGCGGTCATCGTGGCCACCGCATGGGTGCACCGCCTGCTGCCGCCCGACCCGCCACGCGACACGGCGGACACCGGGATCGACTGGGCCGGCCTGCTCCTGCTCAGTGGAGCGCTGGGCACCCTCATGGCCGTACTCGCCCGTCTTCCTCAACTCCGTTCGCAGCCGCTGCTGTTGGGCCTTCTCATCGCCGCTACGGTCGGCTGCGCGATCGGCTGGGTCGCCGTGGAGCGCCGGGCGGTCGCGCCCCTGGTCGACCTGCGACTGTTGGTCAGGCCCGCGGTGTGGAAGGCGTGCGCGCTGACCTTCGTGATGTGCGTCGGCACCTCGGCCGCCGTCTACCTCGTCCCACAACTGCTCGCGGCGCCCACCGACGCGTACGGCTTCGGCGCCAGCGCCACCGAGATCGGCTTCTACCTGCTGCCCGGGGTCGTGGCCGCCTCGCTGGCCGGGCCGTTGAGCGGGGCCTGGGCCCGGCGGCAGGGCCCACGGGCCCAGGTCACCACGGGCAGCGCCTTGATGGTCGCGGCCCTGCTCGCGCTGGCGGCCGTGCACACCGAGATCTGGCACCTGGTCGTCGGCAAGTTGCTGATCGCGCTCGCCAACGGCCTGTGCGTGACGGCCATGGTGACCAGCACCGCCACCGCCGTCGAGCACCGCGAAACCGGCATCGCCACCGGTCTGGTGCTGGTGACGCGGGTGGTCGGCTACGCCGTCGGGGTGCAGATCAGCGGCGCCCTGCTCACCGCGGGCACCCCCGCCGGTTCTGCCGTCCCGGCCGAATCGGCCTTCGTCACCGGCTTCGCCGTCGCCGCCGTCGTCACCGCACTGTCCCTGTTCGTCGCCCGCACCCTGACCAAAGGAGTCGCCGAATGAACCCCACCGACCCGCCGTCCCCCTCCCGCACCACCCGCACCCGCGCCACGCGCCCGCGCACCGTCCTGGTGTCCGGGGCCAGCATCGCCGGGCCCGCACTCGCCTACTGGCTCACCCGCCGCGGGTGCGCCGTCACCGTCGTCGAGAAGGCGGGCGCGCTGCGCAGCGGCGGCTACCCGATCGACGTACGCGGCACCGCGCTCGAAGTGGTCCGGCGGATGGGCATCCTGCCGCGGCTGCGCGAGGCGCACATCGCACTGCGCCGGCTGACCTTCCTCGACGCGCACGGCGACGAGGTCGCAGCGGTCGCCCCGCACGCCCTGAGCGGCGGCACCGCCGGCGACCTTGAGGTGCCGCGCGGGGATCTCACCCGGGCGCTGTACGAGGCGGTCCGCGACGACGTGGAGTTCCTGTTCCACAACTCCATCGCCACCATCGACCCGTCGGACCACGGGGTGGACGTCACCTTCCGCGGGGGCGCCACGCGCACGTTCGACCTGGTCATCGGCGCGGACGGGCTGCACTCGCGGACCCGCGGCCTCGTCTTCGGCCCGGAGGCGCAGTTCCACCGCTACCTCGGCTACTGCTTCGCCGGGTTCACGATGCGCAACACCCTCGGGCTCTCCCACGAGGTGGTGTTGTGGAACACCCCAGGCCGGTGCGCCGCGCTCTACGCGGCGGGGGACGGCGACGAGGTGCACGCCCTCCTGACCTTCGCCCGCCGCACGCCGCCGGGTGCGTTCCGGGACCCGCAGGCCAGCCGGGAGCTGGTCGCCGAGGTCTTCGCCGACGCGGGGTGGGAGGTGCCCGGCATGATCACCGCGCTGTACGGGGCGGACGACCTGTTCTCCGACACGGTCAGCCAGATCCGCATGCCCCGCTGGTCAAGCGGCAGGGTGGCACTGGTCGGCGACGCCGCGTACGCACCCTCCTTCCTCACCGGACAGGGGACGAGCCTGGCCCTGGTCGGCGCGTACATGCTGGCCGACTGCGTGGCGGGGCGCGACCACACCGCCGGCTTCGCCGCCTACGAGCAGGCCACCCGCACGTTCGTGACCCTCAACCAGGACCTGGTCGGAGAGGGGGACGCCGCCCTCTTCCCGACCACGGCGGGCGCCCTGGAACGGCGCAACGCGATGCTGCGCGGCCTCAGCTCGCTACCGCCGACCGAGGCAGAGCCGGCGCATTCGGCGCTCACCTTGCCTGCGGTCGGGCCGGTGAGTGGGTCTCCGGTCGGGCCTGTGGTTGAGCCTGTGGCCGGGCCCGGGGCGTGAGGTCGAGCGGGCCCCCTGGCGCCGCCACCTCATCGGCCGCCAACCCGGCCGTACACCAAGCTGGTTGACCCGGGAACAGCCGATGCGGGGCGCCGTGGGACCCCGCCGTTCAGCGGTGCTCAGCCGATGTCGCCCCGGGCGCCGGCCGTGGGTGGCTCGTCGCCGGGCCGCGGCGCGGGCGGGACGGTGGCGGGGATGCGGGCGTGCACGTCCTGGAGCAGTGTCCGCATCGCCGTCCGGAAGACCTCGGCCTGGTGGTCCCCGAGGAACGCGGTGTGCCCGAACACCTCAAGGACGACCAGGCCGTGCATGTGCCCCCAGGCGCCGAGCAGGAGCGCGGTCGCCGGTGGCGGGAGTTCGCCCAGCCCACCTGGCGGCAGCTCCGCCAGGTGGGCGCGGAGCGCGGGGGAGAGCTCGGGGGCGTCGGCCCCGGCCAGTTGCGCGGTGCTGAATCCGGCGAACAGTTCGCGCTGGAAGATCCCGCTCATCCGGCGTACCGCCAGGGTGGTGGGGCCGCCGGCGGGTGCCGCGTAGTGCCGCAGCGGCGTTCCGTACAGGAGTTGGAACCGCTCCGGATGGGCGATGGCCCACCGCCGGTAGCCCTCGGCCGCTGCCACCAGGCCGGGCGGTCCGGCCGGGTCGGCCGGCGCGCCGTCGACGGCCGCCTGCACCGCGTCCGCCAACTCGTCGTACGCCTTGGTGATCAGCGCGGTGATCAGCGCGTCCCGGTTCGGGAAGTAGTGGTAGAGCGCCTGGACGGTCATGCCGAGGCCGCGGGCGACCGCGCGCAGCGACAGGCCCGCGGGGCCGTGCTCGGTGATGTGGGACTCGGCGGCGCTCACGATCTCCTGCGAGGCGGCGGCCCGGCGCCGCTCACGCAGCGAGGGCAGCGCCGGGGCACCGGCCGCGGTGTGGGTGTCGGGGGACATGCGGCGACCGTACGGCCCCGGAGCGGGGAGTGACAGCAGTCGGCCGCAAACTGTGAAGAAAATCTAACACTGCCAAATTCCCCGACGCCTCACTAACGTCCCTTCACAGGAGAACGGCGGCCCGGCCCGTGCCACCGCGCCCGGGTGCGGCGGCCGGTGACGGCCCGTCGCACCGGCGCGTGCCACCGGACGCCGCTGATCCGGGGCCACCGGACCGCGGCCCCGCCGCACGGCGGGAAAGCCACCGCGCGGCCCCGAAGGCGTCATGCCGCTCCGCATGGGCACGGGGCGGCGACCGGCGCCACGTGCGGGCGCCACCGGCTCCCCGCCGACCCACCTCATCCACTCCGTACAGAGGGAGACCTGCGTGTTTGACCGCATAGCCGAGTTGGCCGTCCGCCGGGCGCGGCCGGTGCTGATCGTCGCCGCGCTGGTACTGGCCGTGCTGGGCGTCGTCGGCGCGGGCGCCTTCGGCAAGTTGCTGGGCGGCGGCACCGACGACCCGGCGGCCCAGTCCACCCGCGCCGGCAAGGTCATCGAGGAGAAGTTCGGCGGTGAGACCAATCTCGTCCTGCTGGTACGGGCCGACGAAGGCCGCATCGACGACCCCGCGGCCGAGCGCGGTGGCCGGGCCCTGGTCGCGGCCCTCAAGGCGGAACCCGAGCTCACCAACGTGGTCGCGTACTGGGACCGGGACGATCCCGCCCTGCGCTCCGCGGACGCCCGCGAGGCGCTGGTCCTCGCCCATGTCCGGGGCACCGGCAAGGACCAGGAGGAACACGCCAAGGAGATCGTCGACGCCCACGCCGGGACCCGCGACGGGCTGACCGTACGGGCCGGCGGCGGCAGCGCGGTGGGCGCCGACATGTCCGCCCAGGTCGCCGATGACCTGCTGCTGGCCGAGGCCATCGCGGTGCCGCTGACCCTGATCCTGTTGCTGGTCGTGTTCGGCAGCGTGATCGCGGCCCTGCTGCCGTTGCTCGTCGGCCTGATCGCGATCGCCGGTACGTTCGCCGAACTCGCCCTACTCGGCAGCGTCACGGACGTCTCCGTGTTCGCGACCAACCTGACCACGGCGCTCGGTCTCGGCCTCGGCATCGACTACGCGCTGCTGATGACCAGCCGGTTCAGGGAACAGCTCGCGACCGGGGCGAGCGTGCCGGACGCGGTGCGGCACACGGTGCGCACCGCCGGGCGCACCGTCGCCTTCTCGGCCGCCACGGTGGCCGCGGCCCTCGCCGCCCTGCTGGTCTTCCCGCAGTTCTTCCTGCGCTCGTTCGGCTACGCCGGCGTGGGCGTGGTCGTCATCGCGGCCGGCAGCACCCTGCTGGTGATGCCCGCCCTGTTCGTCGTCCTCGGCCACCGCGTCAACAGCGGCCGACTGCCCTGGGCCAAGCGAACGGGCTCCGACGCGCGGGCGCCGCGGTGGGGAAGGTTGGCCCGGCTGGTGATGCGCAGGCCCGCGCTCACCGCGCTGCCGGTGCTCGCCGTACTGCTGCTGGCCGCCGGCCCGCTGCTCGGTATCACCTTCGGCACACCCGACGAACGCGTCCTGCCCGAGGACGCGGAGAGCCGTCAGGTGGCGACGGCGCTGCGGGAGCACTTCGACGGCAACGACGAGGCCGCCCTGCACATCGTCATGGACGCGTCCGTGGGAGCGGCCCCGCTCGCCGCGTACGCCACCGAACTCGCCGCGCTGCCCGACGTCGTCCGCGTCGAGACCAGTGCCGGCAGCTACCGCGGCAGCCACCCCGACGGCACGGTCGGCCGGCCCGGTCCGGGGAATCCCGCGCTCGGTCGCCCGGACGCCCAGCGGGTGACCGTCGTCAGCACCCTGGCGCCGGCCTCGGACGCCGCGCAGCACCTGGTCGACGAGGTGCGCTCGATCGAGGCACCTGCCGGGACGAAGCCGCTGGTGGGCGGCGCCGCGGCCGAACTGGTCGACTCGAAGGACTCCATCGCCGACCGGCTGCCGCTCGCGGTGACCCTGGTCGCGCTCACCACCTTCGTGCTGCTCTTCCTGTTCACCGGCAGCGTCGTCCAACCCTTGCGCGCCCTGGTGCTCAACCTGATCAGCCTGGGAGCAACCCTGGGCATCACCACTTGGATCTTCCAGGACGGCCACCTCTCCGGGTTGCTCGGCTTCACCCCCCAGCCGATGGACACCTCCATGACGGTGCTGATGTTCTGCATCGCCTTCGGCCTCTCCATGGACTACGAGGTGTTCGTCACCAGCCGTATCAAGGAACTCCACGACCTGGGCCGGGACACCGAGACCTCGGTGGCCGACGGCCTGGGCCACACCGGCCGCATCGTCACCGCCGCGGCCTGTCTCCTCGCGGTGAGCTTCTTCGCCTTCGGGACGGCCGAGGTCAGCTTCATGCAGATGTTCGGGATCGGCAGCGGGCTGGCCATCCTCATCGACGCCGTCGCCGTACGCGGCGTGCTCGTGCCCGCAGCGATGCGGCTGCTCGGCCACTCCGCCTGGTACGCGCCCCGCCCACTGCGCGCCCTGCACCAAAGGATCGGCCTGCACGAGGGCGGCCCCACACCGACGCCCGCCCCGGTGGGAGGTTCGGCGGCTGCCGGGCCGTATGCCGAGGACCGGTCACGGGTGTGAGCGTACGGGTGTGATCGTAGGCGTGTGACCGTACGGGGGGTGCCCCGCGCAATCAGTCTCAACTCCCATGGCGGAGGAGGTGATTGAGCGGGGCTTGGTGCGGTTTTGGGGTGGAGGCTGGGGAGGGGTGCCAGCATGTCGGCAGGGAACAGGCCGTGGCCGCGCCTGGCCACCTCGCCGCCACACCAGATGTCACGCGCGATGGGCGGCGGGTGGTATGTGGTCGGGGGCGCCGTTGGTGAATGTGACGCCGAGCCGGCGCAGCCAAACCACCTCCCACACCGAGACCGCCACGGTCAGCAGCGCCGGCATCCAGGCGGTGAAGCCCTCGCCCGCGTTCTGGTAGGCGAGCACCGCGACGGGCCAAGGGCCGACGAGCGCGGGCAGCAAGGGGTGGCCGTCTGCCGCGTTGAAGTGGTTGAAGTAAGCGGAGACCACGGCGATGCCGCAGGCCAGTAGCAGCCATAGGGCCAGCGGCAGCAGCACGATCAGCCACAGGCCCAGGCTGATGTTCAGACGCGCGACGACCAGGGTTGTGGCACCCAGCAGTGCACCCGTGTACGCCATGATCCGCAGGGGGAAGAGCAGGCATCGTGCGGTCCAGCGCCGGCGGGCCGGGTTGGCCGCGGAGATCAAGAACAGGCAGGCCAGCGGAAGTGCGAGGGCGACGACGATGGCCGTGGTCCAGACGCGCTGGGAGAGCTGCGCGAGGTCGGGGATCACGATCCGCCCCGTGAACACCGTGATGACCAGCAAGATCGCACCGCGCAGGGTGTGCGCAGCGCGGATCGCACTCGGGTACTGCCCGAAGTGGTGCCGGGGTGGGAAGTACGGGAGCGGACCAGGGGCCACACCGGCCTCCTTCTGCGAAGACGCCCCGGTACGGAGACCTGGAGGCGCGGACAACGAGGGCTGGGGTGGGGGTATGCGCGGGCGCTCCCCAGAGCGCAGCGCAGTGTGACGGGTCGAGCACGGGTACCGGCGCCGGGGCGGACCGGCACGCAAGGCCTGCTGGCCCATCAAGTGCTCATTCTATGAAGGAAGTTCAGCATCTCTCTAGGGCTTGACGAGTCGTTGGTGGGTGGGTGGTGGCGGGTGCGCGCACCAGGCTGTGATCCACCCGTCCGTGTGTGCCGGGGAGCCGAGCCCGGCTGGTCCCCCCGGCAGACCACCTCTCGACGGCGAAGCCCACCACGGCTACGCCATTGACAGCAGGGTGGTCTGTACCAATCATGTGGCCCATGTGGAGACTCCGTGGAAAGCTGGCCGTACTCGCGGCGCTGCTGTTGCCCATCGGGCTTGCCGGTCCGGCCCAGGCCGTGACCGGTGCGTCAGCGGCAGCCCCGCCAGCGCCCGCCCCCGTCCACACCCGCATCGACACCGACGACCCGGTCCTGTTCATCACCATCGATGACGGCTGGGACACCGAGTCTGCCGCCGGCGCGCAGAAGTTGCTGATCGACCGGCAGGTTCCCGCCTCACTGTTCCTGTTGCCCGGCGCCTACCAGCGGGACAAGGACTACTTCCGTACGCTGCTCGCCCACAGCCCGGCCCGGGTGGAGAACCACACCGTCACCCACCGCGACATGACCACGCTGAGCGCGGCCGAGCAGCGGGCCGAGATCTGCGGCGCCCGCGATCAGCAACTCGCCGCCTTCGGGGACAGTCCGCAACTGTTCCGGCCGGCGGGCGGCCAGGACCACAACTGGCCGTACTACAACGACGACACCCGCACCGCCGCCACCGCGTGCGGCGCCAAGGCCGTGGTGACCTGGACGCACGACCTGACCACCTGGGGCCCGTGGACCCCGCCGATGCCGGAGCTACGTCGCGGGGACGTCGTCCTGCTGCACATGGGTGCCCAGTTGGAGGGCGACCTCCGGCGGGTACTGGCCGCGGCGGACGCGGCCGGCCTCAAGCCGGCGAAGCTGCGGGAGTACGTACCCGGCTCCTCCTGAGCCGGGCGCGGTCGGGTGCGGCCGGGCCCGCGTTGCGGGAGGCTTGACTTCAACCGCGCTGCAACTCCTAGCGTCTCCCACGTCGCCGCGCCGCCGGTCACAGGACCGGACGGCGTGCCCACCCGGCGACCCGACGACGGAGACACCCAGCCATGATCCTCGTGACCGCAGCCACCGGAAACATCGGCACCGACCTGCTGGCCCAGTTGGACGCCAGCGGGGTCGGGCCGGTTCGCGCCCTGACCCGCGACGCCAGCCGCGCCACCTTCCCGGCGGGGGTGACGGCCGTCGAGGGCAGCCTCACGGACCCGGTGTCCTGGGCTGCGGCGCTGACGGGTGTGCGGGCGCTCTTTCTCGTACCGCACCTGGGTCCGGACGCCGACTTGCTGCGGGCCGCCCGGGAGGCGGGCGTTGAGCACACGGTGCTGGTCTCCTCCATCACCGTGCAGACCCACCCGCGGCTGGCACCCGCCGCCGCCCACCGGCAAGTTGAGGAGCACCTGAAGGGCAGCGGCATGGGGTGGACGATCCTGCGGCCGACCCAGTTCGCGTCCAACACCTACCAGTGGGCGGACTCCATCCGCGCCGACGCGACCGTCAGCGCGCCGTACGCGGACACCGCACTGCCCACCATCGACCCGGCCGACATCGCGTCGGTGGCCCGGGCGGCGCTCACCGACCCGAGCCGCCACCACGGCCACACCTACGCACTGACCGGGCCGGCCCCCGTCCCGCCGCGGCAGCAGGTCGCCGCCATCGCGGCGGCCCTGGCGCGTGAGGTGGGGTTCACCGAGATCAGCCGGGAGGCGGCGCACGCGCGGCTCGCGCTGGTGTACGGCGCCGAGGCCGCCGACGCGGTGCTCGACGTCACCGGCGGGGACGTCACCGCGGAGTTGCTGCGGGTGCGCGACACGGTCGAGCAGGTCACCGGGGTGCCGGCCCGCACCTTCGAGCAGTGGGCGACGGAGCACGTCGCCGCCTTCCGCTGACCTGTGGGCCTGCCGCGGTCGGCCCGGCCGGGGGTCAGCCCGCGGTGTCGGCCGGGGCCGTTACGGTCGGCGGGGCTGTCGGGTTCTGTCCCGGGCGGGTCGCGGCGACCAGGGCGCGGAAGGCGTCCGGGTCGCCGATGACCTCCTCCACCCGGTCCCGCCGTTCGTAGAGGTCGTAGTAGCGGTCGCCGATGGCGCCCGGGTCGGACTCACCGCCGCCGGGGACGATGCCGGTGGCGATCCTCACCGTGGCCACGTGGATGCCCTGCGGTCCCAGTTCGGTGTGCAAGGCGTGTGCCCAGTTCCGCAGCCCGGCCATGGCCAGGCCCACATTGGCCAGGAACGGGGCGGGCACGGTGGAGGAGACGCCGGTGGTCAGCAGTACCGTGCCGGCGGCCCGTGCCTGCATCTCCGGCAGCACCGCGCGCACCGCCGTCACCGCGCCCAGGACGTGCAACTCGAACTGGGCGAGGGCCGATTCGACCGTGGTCCGGGCGGCGTGGGTGATCGACCCGGTCGGGCTCGGGCTGAATTCGAGTACGTCGATCGGGCCCAAGTTCGCCCGGGCCGCGGTCAGCGCCGCGGTCAGCGCGGCCGGGTCGCGAACATCGGCAGGGAACGCGGCGGCGCTGACGCCGAGGCCGGTCAGCTCCGCCACCAGCGTGTCCAGCGTGCTCCGGGTGCGGGCGACGAGGGCGACCCGGAACCCGCGGCGGCCGAACGCCCGGGCCACCCCCATCCCCAACCTGGGGCCCGCACCGACCACCACGAGCGTCTTGTCCACGACCATCCCTCTCCTCGGGCACCACGACGGCCCGCACCCGATGCGCGCGACGGCGGGGTGCAGGAGGCTTACCGTCCGTACGTGGCCCCATGATTGGTGCCCTGACAGGCCGCAACAAGACGGCACATCAATGTCGGTGACGCACACGGAGGTAACCCTTGGCGACGCACCAGAACACCGCCCGGGACCCGCAGCAGCGCACCGCCCCACCGCCGGGGGCGCAGGTGCCCAACGACGGGTCGGGCGTGGCGGAGTGCCGGCAGGTGCTCCAGATCATCTCGTTGGTCGGAAACAAGTGGAGCATCCTGGTCATCGGTCACCTGCGGGATCGCACCCTGCGGTTCAGCGAACTCCACCGCGCCGTCGACGGCATCTCCCAGCGCATGCTCACCCTGACGCTGCGCCAACTCGAACGCGACGGCCTGCTCACCCGCACCGTCCACCCCACCGTCCCACCGCACGTGGAATACGCGCTCACCACGCTCGGCACCACCCTGTTGGACTCCGTCGCCACCCTCGGCCGGTGGGCCACAACCCACCGCCAGGAGATCGACGACAACCGGCTCCACTACGACACCGCCCACTCCGCGCGGACGCCGACCTGAGCGCGCCCCCGGCCGGTCGGCCGGGCGCGACCGGCTGTGCCCCGCTGGCGACCGCGAACCGGGGCAGGTGGCCGGGGTGGGCGCGGTCGGCTGTCGCGCCCACCCCGTCGCCGGCGGGCCCGGCGCCCACCCCGTCGGCGCGGACCCGCTACGCGGACCAGCCGCGCAGCAGGCCCTCGGTGACGCGGTGCAGGCGCAGTGCTGCTTCCTGGTCGAACGCCTTTGCCGTGCAAGGGAGTTGACGCTTCTTCTGGTACGCGGTGAACCGCTCGCGCGGCGGCTCGTCCAGCAGGCGGACCATGGGGGCCACGGCCTTCGGCACGGGGGTGGCGAAGACGGTGAAGGTCGCCTTGGTCAGGGCCCGTAGCGGCGCGGGAAGGTGGTTGGGCATGTCGGTCGCGACGACGCCGGGGTGGTATCCGACGTAACGGATGCTGGTGTCGGGGTGCAGGGCGGCGAAGGCGACGCCCAGCAGGTCGTTGGCGCGGAAGGACTGCAAGGTGGCCTTGGTGCCGCCGTAGCGCCGGGTGAGTTGCAGGTCGTCCCAGTGGATCCGGCCCAGGGGGACGCCGGGGGTTCCGACGTTCATGACGACGGGGCGCTGCGCGGCCTCCAGCCTGTCCCGCAGCCCGTGGCTCAGCAGGAACCGGCTCAGGTAGGCGAGGGCGAAGCTGTGCTCGAACCCTTCGTCGGTGACCTTGCGCGGGCCGAAGAGGCGGTACCGCTGGGCGCACAGCACGAGCTTGTCCACCACGGGGCAGGTGTTTTCCAGCGTGGTGAGGAGTTGCTCGGTTGCGGCGACGGACGTCAGGTCGGCCCGCAGGAAGGTGGCGTGGCCGCCGGCCGGGAGGGCCGCCGCCTCGGCGAGCAGGGACTCGCCCTTCGCCGGCGTGCTGCCGATGGCCACCACCCGCGCGCCCTGCCGCAGGTAGTGCAGGGCCAGCCCTCTGCCGAGCCCGTCCGTCCCCCCGGTGATGACCACGATCTGCATCCCTGGCTCCCCTTCTCCTGTGGGCCCGGGCGGCGGCAGGAGCGCGGCCCGGCGCCACGGAATCGCTATGCGGATACGCCGTATCCGCTTGCCGGGACCGTACCATGGAACCGGATAAGTCATATCCGGTTCGGCCGGGGTCGGTACGAGGAGTCGTGCATGGGCAGTCAGCGTGAGGATGAAGAAGTCGCCGTCACGGGAGGGCGACCGCTGCGGCGGGACGCGGAGCTCAACCGCCAACGCATCATCAGGGCCGGGCGCGAGGTGTTCGCCGCACGCGGCCTCCAGGCCACCCTCAACGACGTCGCGCACCACGCCGGCCTGGGAGTGGGCACCGTCTACCGCAAGTACCGCGACAAGCAGACGCTCGCCGAGGCGGTCTACGGGGAAGAGCTGGCCGAGATCGCGGCGATGGCCCGGGCGGCCAGGGCGGAGGACGACGCCTTCGACGCCCTGGCCGGCTTCATCGAACGGGCCCTGGAGCGGGCGGCGTACAACCGTGGCCTGCGTGAACTCATGCGGCAGGGCCACGTGGAAGCCGCCGGCCTCGCGCGCGCGAGAGCGGAGATCGCGGCGCACTGCGAGCACCTGGTGGAGCGGGCCCGCGCCCAGGGCGCACTGCGCGCCGGCGTCACCGGGGCTGACATCGCACCGATCGCCGCGATGGTCGACGCCGTGCTGTCGCTGCCCGGCGAACAGTCACCACAGCTGTGGCGACGCTACCTGGCGATCGTTCTCGACGGGCTCCGCGCCCACCCCGGGCAGCGGCCGTTGCCCGGCCCCGAAGGCACGGCCTGACCCTTGGCTGTCTGGCCCTGGCCCGGGGGGCTCCCAGGCCCCCGGCCGGCTGGGGGCCGGGGCTGACCGGGCCGGTCGGGGCTCCGACGCGGGGAGAGGTGGCGGCGCGTAAGCAGGGCTTCGGTGGTCGCGGTGCCGCTACGCCCCCACCGGCTCGGGTGGCTTCCCCGGCGCTTCGGCCCGCACCGCCGTGCCGTCCGCCGCCCCCGGTGCGCCGTCCACGGTGGACACCCGGTGCAGTCGACGGACCGCCGGGGTGGCCAGCAGCGCGGCACACCCCACCAGGCAGGCGCCCGCCGACACCAGGAGCAGCCGCTGCGGGGAGGCCAGGGCGAGGGCCGGGCCGGCCAGGAGTTGGCCGAGCGAGATGCCGGAGACCGAGCCGGCCAACTCGTACGCGGAGACCCGGTTCAGCACCGCCGGCGGGGTGTGGGTCTGCACGCTCGTCGCCCACATCACCGACCAGAACGCCAGCGCGGCACCGCCGACGACGTGGCCGACGAGCAGGACCGGCAGCCCGGCGCTCAGCGCCACGCACAGCGGCAACGCCGCGTACAGCACCATCGCCAGCGCGCCGGCGGCCAGTGGCCTGGCCGGGTGCACCCGGAGCGCGACCAGGCCGCCGAGCACGGTACCGGCGCCCAGGAACGAGACCGCGAGGCCGTAGGAGTTCGCCCCGAGCCGGTCGCCGATGAGGTCGGAGCTGAGCGGTACGAGGGGGCCGAAGAGCAGCACGCCGAAGACCACCCAGATCAAGATCACCGACCACATCCAGGTGCGGGCGCGGAACTCCTGCCAGCCCTGCCGCAGATCGCGCCGGAGCGAACTGCCGGTGCGCGCGGCGACTTCGGCCGGCGCCCGCGCGTCCGTGACCTGCCCGTTCGTGATCTGCGCGTCCGTGGTCAGGGCATTCCTGGCCAGTGCGTTCTCCTCCGGCGTGGCCGTGGCGAGCGCGTCCGTGGGCCGGCCCGCCGGGGCCAGACTGATGAGCGCCAGGCACAGCGCGCTGAGCAAGAAGGTGCCGGCGTCGAGCGCATAGACCGTGCCGGCGCCGGTCAGCGCGATGAGCAGACCCGCCAGGGCCGGGCCGAGCAGGTGGGCGAGCGCGTCTGCCACCTTCAACGTGGCGTTGGCGCGCTGCGGTTCGCGCGCGATCAGCGGGACCATCCCGTTCATCCCCGGCAGGAACATCGCCACCGCGGCGCCGGCCAGCGCCGCCATCGCGATCAGCAGCCAGAACGGCGGCGACCCGACGAAGAACGCCACCGCCAACACGCCCTGCGTGACCACCCGGACCAGATCCGCGCCGACCATCATCCGCCGCGCGCCGAACCGGTCGGCGAACACCCCACCGAAGAGCACGAGCAGCACGAACGTGCCGGTCCACACGCCGAGGACCAGCCCCACCCCGGAGATCCCGTACAGTTCGCCGACCGCGAGCGCGGCGGCCACCGGCATCATCGCGTCACCGAGTTGGGAGACCGTACGGGCGGTGAAGAAGTACGCGAAGCGCCGGTCCCACAGCGGGGGTCGGGGCGGCTGGGCCGCGGGCCCCGCGGCCGTCGCTGACCGCGCCCGTGCAGGTTCCGGTGCAGGTCCTGACGGGTGCGGCTGCGGCGCAGCCGCCGCGGGGGACGACGAAGACGGGTCGGGCGGCTGGGGCTTCGAGGTGGTCACGGCTCCCATACTGGTGTGGACCAATCGATCGCCCCAGTGTCCGGAACGACGCGATGGGGTACTTTCGCGCCATGACGCTTCGCTCGCTGTCGCAACCCCCGGCACCGCACCGGGTCGTGGCCCTGCTGCACCCCCCGCAGACCACCTTCCCGCTCGCCTGCGCGGCCGAGGTGTTCGGCGGCCCGGGCCCGGAGATCCCCGCCCGCTACACCTTCGACGCCTGCACCGAACACCCGGGCCCGCTGCGCACCCAGACCGGCTGCGACCTGGTGGTCACCGGCGGTCTTCCTGCCCTGGAGCGGGCGGACACCGTGCTCGTCCCCGGCTGGCCGCAGGGCCAGGACGCGGGCGGCGCCGTGTCACCCGCGGTGGTCGACGCCGTCAGGTCGGCGCACCGGCGCGGCGCCCGGATCGTCAGCCTGTGCTCGGGTGCCTTCGTGCTCGCCGCGGCAGGACTTCTCGACGGCCGCCGGGCCGCCACCCACTGGGCCCGCGCCGCCGAGTTGGCCAGCCGCTTCCCACGCGTGCAGGTGGACCCGGCGGTGCTCTACGTGGACCACGGCGACGTCGCCACCAGCGCCGGGGCCGCGGCCGGCGTGGACCTGTGCCTGCACCTGGTGAGCCGCGACCAGGGAGCCGCGTACGCACTGCGGGTGGCCCGCCACATGGTGATGCCGCCGCACCGCGAGGGCTGCCAGTTGCAGTACGCCGAACTCCCCACGTCGGGGCCGGTCACCGACTCCCTCGCGCCCCTCCTCGACTGGCTGTCCGAGCGGCTCGACCAGCCCATCAGCGTCGCCGACATGGCCCTTCGCTCACAGGTCTCGCCCCGCACGCTGACCCGCCGCTTCACCGAACAACTGGGCATCAGCCCCGGCCGCTGGCTGCTCGACCGGCGGATCGCCGCCACCCGGGCGCTCCTGGAGGAGACCGACCTGCCGGTGGAGACCATCGCCCGCAAGGTGGGCCTGTCATCGGCGGTCAACCTGCGCCGGCGCTTCCACGAGGCGCTGCGCACCACACCGGCCGCCTACCGGCGCACCTTCCGCGTACACCAGGCCGGCTGACCGAGCGGCAGCCGGCCCCGAACGCCGTACACCGCACGGGTCCCGGACGCCGCACGGGTCCCGGACGCCGCACGGGTCCCGTACGCGTGGCCAAGTGGCGTGTTCCGCCGTTGACCGGCCCGCCCGCGGTGGCTTGGCTGGGTGCCGTCCCCGCCCGGGGGACCCACGTCCATGGGAGGCGCCGTGCGACCGAACCGGATGCGAACCACCCTCGTGGCGGCGGGGCTCTGCCTCCTCGCCGTGCCCGCCGCACCCGCCCGCGGCCACGCCCCGTCGGCCGACCGGCCCGAAGCCCGGGCCACCCCCACCGCGACCGGCCCGGCGTCCCCCGTCGAGCGGGTCAGTGTGACCGCCGACGGACAGCAGGCCAACGGCGCCTCCAGGTCCGCGGCCATCAGCGGCGACGGACAGACGGTCGTCTTCTTCAGCGAGGCGACCAACCTGGTGCCAGGCACCCGCGTCACCGGCAGCCAGATCTACGCGAAGGACCTGCGCACCGGCGCGGTCGACCTGGTCAGCGTCGGCTCGCACGGCGCGCTCGCCTCCGGCCTCGGCGGCCGGCTGACCGTGAGCGACGACGGGCGCTTCGTCGCCTTCGACGCGGAGTCGGCCATCGAACCGAGCGACACCAACGAGGGCCCCGACGTCTATCTGCGCGACCGCCAGCGGGGCCGCACCGAACTGGTCACCGCCAAGGCCCCGGACGCCCCGGACGCCCGCAGCTTCGGACCGTCCCTCAGTGCGGACGGCCGGTACGTCTCCTTCACCTCGCTGCGCGCCGACTTCGGGCCGCGCGACACCAACGGCACCGGCGACGTGTACGTACGCGACCGGCAGCGCGGCACCACCGAACTGGCCAGCGTCGCCACCGACGGCAGCCAGGGCGACGGGCCGTCCGCCGAGTCCCTGCTCAGCCCCGACGGCCGCCAGGTCACCTTCACCACCCAGGCCAGGACCCTCTTCCCCTGGCCCCGGGCCGCTTCCCCGGCTGCGCCGCCGGCCGACACCACGGCGGCCCCGAAGCGACCGGTGCCGTACGTCACCTTCGGCGTGCACGACCGCCGCACCGGGCGGACCACGGCCGGCGCGTACAACACCGACGACCTGCCCGCCAAGGCAAGTTACGAGCTGGCGTTCTCGGCCGACAGCCGCACCCTGCTGTTCAGCTCGGGGCAGCAGATCGTCCCCGGTGACGGCCCCGCCGACGTGTGGAACTACTACGCGCGGGACCTGCGCACCGGCAGCATCCGGCGGCTGATCCTGCTGCCCGACGGCAGCGTCCCGCCGCACACCGCCTACGGGCTCGGCCTCAGCCCCGACGGCCGCACCGTCTACTTCACCGCGTCCGACGCCGACTTCGCCCCCGGCGACCCGCACCCGGCCTGGGACACCTACCAGCGCGACCTGGAGAGCGGCCAGGTCAGCCGGCTGGTCTCCACCCCGGACGGAGACTCGCCCAGCGACGGCTCCTGGGGCGCCCAGCCCGACCGGGCGGGCCGCGCCCTGGCCTTCGTCAGCGACTCGCCCGACCTGGTGACGGGCGACACCAACGGCAGCAGCGACGTGTTCGTCCGCCGCCTCGACTGACGGTCCGCGAGGGCATGACGATGGGGCGACGTCCCGGGGCCGACCAGTTTTGCGTGGGGGGTTTCGTGGAACACGTGACTGCCATGTGATCCACGCCGGTAGGAGGCTCGCGACTATGCAGGACAAGGGCAGGACCGACAGCATCGGCTCGCAGAGCGATGCGGAGCCGAAACCGCCCTACCCCAAGCAGCGGCAGCAGGCCCCGGGACTGGAGCGGGACATGCACCCCCGCCCGCGGTACGAGGCGCAGCGCTACCGTGCCGCGGACAAGCTGCGCGGCAAGGTCGCTCTCATCACCGGCGGTGATTCGGGCATCGGCCGTGCGGTCGCGCTGCTGTACGCGCGCGAGGGGGCGGACGTGGCCATCGTGTACCTGCCGGAAGAGCAACCGGACGCCGAGGAGACCCGGGAGGCGGTCCAGGCCGCGGGGCAGAGGTGCCTGCTCCTCCCCGGTGACCTGGCCGACGGCGACTTCTGCCGGGAGACGGTCGAGCGGACGGTGCGGGAGCTCGGCGGGCTGAACATCCTCGTCAACAACGCGGCACACCTGACCAGCCAGACCGACCTCTCGCAGCTCAGCTTCGAGGACTGGGACAGGTCCTTCAAGGTCAACGTGTACGCCTACTACCACCTGGTCCAGGCCGCCCGCCCGCACCTCCACTCGGGTGACGCGATCATCGCCACCGCTTCCGAGGAAGCCCTCCGGGGCAGCGACACCATGATCGACTACGGGGCCTCCAAGGCGGCGCTGGTCAACTTCACCAAGTCCATCGCCGAGCACCTGGCCAAGGACGGCATTCGCGCGAACGTGGTCGCGCCCGGCCCCACCTGGACGGTGCTGAACGTGGCCGACCAGAACATGCCGCAGGAGGGGCTGGCCCACCTGGGCAGCGAGGGCCCACTCGGGCGCGTCGCACAGCCCGAGGAGATCGCCCCGGTCTACGTCTACCTGGCCTCCGAGGCCGACTCCAGCTTCACCGTCGGCGAGACCATCGCCGTCACGGGAGGCATCGCCACCACCAACTGATCACGCCACCGCTCCCGCCCCCCCGGGACGCGGCCGAGGCGTGGAACGTTCTGACCGGTCGGTCCGGGCGACCTCCACACGGCAACCCACTCCGCGAAACCCGCGACCCCTGGCCGCCCCGCCCACCCCACTCCCCGGGCACCACGCCACCCACCAGCCAGCAGCACGGTGCCGTACAGGCGGCCGGGCGTCCGTACCTCCCCGCACGACCTGGAGGGGCAGGCCACCGCCGCGGTGACCTGCCCCCTCGTGGACCACCCGGCCCGGCCCGCCGCACCGGGCGGCGGGCCCGGCATCAGCCGCGGGCCCGCTCCGGCGGCGCGCCGAGCAAGCCGGTCAGCACCTTCGACAACTCGGCGCTCGCCTCACTGGTCTGGGCGCGCCAGGCCACGTGCCCGTCCGGGCGCACCAGCACACAGCCGTCCGCGGCGACCTCGCGCTGCCGCTCCCACGCGCCGTACGGGTCGCGCAGCCCCTCGGCCGCGCCGATGGTGCGCACCGTCACCGTGACCCCGGTCAGCCGCGACGCCTCGCGGGCCGCCTCGTGCCACGCCTCGCCGCCACGGCCGGTGAGCAGGACGAACCGGCCCCGCCCGACCACGTCCAGGGTGGAGAGACGGCGCCGGCCGTCCTCCAACCAGGCGTGCGGCAGCCGGGCGCCCGGCCAGGTGGTGGCCTGGTAGTACAGCTCGGGGTCGCGCTCCTGCACCGGCTCGGGCGTGCCGTCGTCCACCCGGGCCCCGGACCGGTAGCGGTAGCCGATCTCCACGCCGTGCGCATTGACCTGGTAGTTGATCCGGTCGGTCGCGGCAGCCAGCGCCGCCCGCCGCTCGGCAGCCGCCGGCGTGTCGTCGGCGAGGCCGCGCAGTAGTGCGGACTGCTCTGCGGCGCTCTGCCCCGCCTCGAAGCCGAGCGCCGCCGGGATGCCCAGGAAGTCCAGCATGGAGCGCACCGCCCGGTCGACGATCTGCCCACCGACCGGCAGCCGCTCGCTCTGGTAGGTGTCCAGCAGTTCGGGACCCGCCGTGCCCTCCAGGACCAGCCGCAGCTTCCAGCACAGGTTGTACGCGTCGGCGACCGCCGAGTTGAGCCCGAGGCCGTTGGTGGGCGGCATCTGGTGCACGGCGTCCCCGACGCAGAACACCCGCCCCGACGCGTACCGGGGGGCGACGACCGCATTGACCTGCCACGGCGAGACGTGCTTGATCTTCACCTCGACCGCGGGGTCGCCGATGCTCTCCCTGATGTGGCCGAGCACCTCCTCGTGGTCGCTCGGGTCGAACTCCTCATCGGGGCCGAAGAACCGGAGATAGACCCACTCGGTCCAGGGCTTGATGCTGACGAAGACCCGACCGTCCTCGGGCGGGTTGCCCGGCACGGCGCCCATGTAGAGGATCGCCGGCCGGTCCGCGCAGTAGCGCGACAGATCGGCCTCGAACCAGATCGAGGCGACCTTCGCCAGCCCGGTCTGGCCCTCGACGGTCAGCCCCGCCTGCTCCATCACCCGGCTGTTGGCGCCGTCCGCGCCGATCAGGTAGTCGCAGCGCACCTCGTACTCCTGGCCGGTGCGCCGGTCGGCGATCACCGCGGTGACCCCGTCCGCGTCCTGACTCATGCGCACGAACTCCTGGCCGAACCGCAACTCGCCCACATGTGCCCGCTCGGCCTCCCGGACCAGGATCGGCTCCAGCAGGTGCTGTGGCAGGTTGCACATCTGGCTGGGGCTCGCGGCCCGGTAGTCGCCGATCCGATCAGGTCCGTTGCCGTACGCGTCGAGCCGGCTCACCTCTGGGCCCGCGAAAGTGGACATGAAGACGTGGTTGGCGAGGAACGGACTCGGCGTCGCCGCCGCGAGCACCGCGTCCTCCACGCCGAGGTCGCGCCAGATCTCGCCGGTACGCTGGTTGAGCAGGTGCGCGCGCGGGGTGTTGGCGCTCGTCTCGTACTTGCCGACCAGCAGGTGCCGTATCCCGTAGCGGGACAGCGCCAGCGAGGCCGTCAGACCTGCCGGGCCGTTGCCCACGATCAGTACTGGTACGTGCACGGTCACAGCCTCCTGTGCGGGGGTGCGGGCGGGGGGTGCGGAGCCCGGGTCCGCCTGGGTCGCGCCCGGGGTGTCCGGGGTGCTCACCGGGCGACCTTCTTGGCATAGCCGCCGTAGATCACGGAGGTGTCCTTGGCGGCCTTGAGCTGGAACCTGCGGCCCAACTCGCCGTAGGTGATCTCACCGCGCGCCCGGCTGCGCATCGCCCGCAGCAACTCCAGCGGCGGCCTGCTGGACGCGAACCCGACCAGGTCCTCGTTGTGCAGGCCGTGCGCGCGGAAGAGGGCGTGCAACTCGGCCGGCTTGATGAAGCCGTTCCAGTCGTGCAGGTCCTTGGGCGCGAAGCGGACGGACTTCCAGTCCTGCGCCATCTTGATCATGCCGAGCTTGGACCGGAAGGTGCGGTTGATCGTGTCGTACAAGTAGTAGCCACCGGGCTTGAGGACCCGCACCGCCTCGCTGATGGCCTGGTTGGTGTCGGTGACGTGTTCCAGGGTGTCGCAGCAGTACACCAGGTCGAAGGAGGCGTCGGGGAAGTCCAGCTTCTCCGCGAAGCCCTCCCGGTAGCGGATGCTCAACCCTTCGGCCCTGGCGTGCTCGGCCGCCGCCTCCAGCGAGGGGCCCGACGGGTCCACGCCGGTGACCTGGGCGCCCGCCCGCGCGAACCGCTCGGCGAGCAGCCCGCCACCACACCCGATGTCGAGCATCCGCTGACCGGTCAGATCGATGCCGAGCCGGCTGGTCAGCACCTCGTGGAAGTAGTCGAACCGGGGTGGGGTGAACGCCTCCAGGGTGGCGAAGGGCTGGTTGTCGTCCCACCACGAGAGGTGGTTGTACACGTCGTTGTCGACAGGCATGGTCGCTGGCTCCTCAGGAGAGCTTGATGGTCGGACGGCGGACATCGAGCCAGACGGCCAGGTCGAGCACGCGCTCGAACGCCTCGCGCTCGTCGGCCTCGACGGCCTCGGGCAGGCCACGGGCGGCCTTGGTCAGCGCCTCGCGGTCGAAGAACTCCACCGCACGGTGGTCGTCGGTGAGCAACTCGCTTACCTGGCGCTGGAGTTCGCTCACGTACCGCAACTCCTGGGTGTGCGGGTAGAGCGCCTTGACCCGCTCCACCACCGAGCGCGGCAGGGCGTCCTTGACGGCCGCCCGCAGCAGGCTCTTCTCCCGGCCGTCGAACGTCTTCATCGCCCAGGGCGTGTTGTACACGTACTCCACCAGCCGGTGGTCACAGATCGGCACCCGCACTTCGAGGCCGACGGCCATGCTCATCCGGTCCTTGCGGTCCAGGAGCATCCCGAGCAGGCTCGTCAGGTGCACGTAGCAGAACTCCCGCATCCGCCGCTCGTGCGCGTCCTCGCCCGGCACCACCGGGATCTCGGCCACCGACTGCTCGTACCGCTGCTGCCAGTAGCCGGGCACGTCCAGGGTGCCGACCAGCAGCTCCGGGCTGATCAGCTTGGTCGGGTGGGACTTGGGGCTGAGCCCTGAGGCCGTCACCCACGGGAACATGGCCGCCTGCTGCACCGTCGGGTGGTGGAACCACGGGTAGCCGCCGAAGATCTCGTCGGCCGACTCGCCGGAAAGCGCCACCGTCGAGTGCTCGCGCACCGCCTTGAACAGCAGGTACAGCGAGTTGTCCGCCTCACCGAAGCCGAACGGCAGGTCCCGGGCGGAGACCGTGGCCCGCCGCACCTCGGGGTTCGCCAACTCCTGGTGGTCCAGGCGGATGTTGTGGTGCACGGTCCCGACGTGCTCGACCACCTCGCGGGCGAACGGCGCGTCCTGCGAGCCGCGCAGCTCGTCGGGGCGGAACGCCTCGGGCTGCTCGAAGTCGACGGTGAAGGTGCGGGTCTGCTCGCCCCGCTCGGCCAGATGGCGCCCGGCCAGCGCGGTCAGGGCGCTGGAGTCGAGCCCGCCGGAGAGCAGCACGCACTGCGGCACGTCGGCCACCACCTGGTGCGCGACGCTGTCTTCGAGGAGTTCGCGCACCCGGCGCACCGTGGTCTCGGTGTCGTCGCGGTGCTCGGCGACCTCAAGGCGCCAGTACGTGCGCTCGCGCAGCCCCGAACGGTCGAGGACCACCAGGGCGCCGGGCTTGACCTCGCGCATGCCCGACCACACCGAGCGCCCGGGCTCCTTGACGAACGCGAACAGCTCGCGCATGCCGTCGGTGTCCACCACCGGCTCCACCTCGGGGTGGGCGAGCACGGCCTTGGCCTCGGAGCCGAAGAGCACCCCGTCGTCGGTCGGGTAGTAGTAGAGCGGCTTGATGCCGAGCCGGTCCCGCAGCAGCACCAGCTTCTCCACCCGGCCGTCCCAGATGCCCAGCGCGTACATGCCGGTCAGCCGGTCCGCGACGTCCTCGCCCCACTCCAGGTAGCCGCGCAGCACCACCTCGGTGTCGCTCGCGGTGCGGAACGCGTGCCCGCGGCGGCGCAGTTCGTCACGGAGCTCGACGAAGTTGTACGCCTCGCCGCTGTACGTCAGGGCCACCGGCCCGTCCGGGGTCTCCTCGACCATGGGCTGGACGCCGCCGGCCAGGTCGATGACCGACAGCCTGCGGTGGCCGAGCGCGGCGGACGGCGAAAGCCAGGTGCCTTCGGCGTCCGGGCCGCGGCACAGCATGGTGGCCGTCATCGCGTCCAGCGCGTCCCGTTCAGCGCTCAGGTCCCGCCGGAAGGCGATCCACCCGGTGATCCCACACATACGTCCTCTTTCTTCGGCGCTTCTTTGGTGTTCTCTGGCTTTGTCTGGCCGGTGGTGGTTGTGCGGTGGCCGTTCTTCGTTGGTGGTTCTTCTTCGGTGGCTCTACGGCGACCGGGAGCGGCCCGCGCGGGTGCGCGGCGGGCCGCGGCCCCCCGCCCGGTCAGCGGCGGGCGGTGGCCCGCTGGGCGGCCATGTAGTGGGGCAGGCCGTCGATGTGGGAGCGGCCCACCGGGGCGAAGGAGAGCCGGTCGAGGGCCGGTCCGAAGAAGGACCACGGCCGGTTGAGCTCGGCCGCCCAGCGCCAACTGAACCGGGCACCGTACGCGGTCGGCTCCACCACGTAGTCCTCCACCAGGTGGCGGAAGATGGGCCGGGTCCCTTCCACCCCGCTGAACGTCTTGCGGTGACCCTCCTCCCAGCGGAAGAAGCGCTCGCGCAGGGTGAAGTCACCGCCCATCTCGATCTCCCGGGTGGTGCCGACGCCGAACGGCCGCGGCGAGGTCCACGTGAGCCGCTTCATGCCCTTGGTCCAACTCGACACCCCGTCCCCGGTCAGGGCCTCCCAGGTCTCCTGTGCCGAGTAGGGCACCTCCACCGAGCGGGCGTGGTAGAGGGACGCCGTGGCGAACAGGGCGTCGTCGGCCTCCTCGATCGGGTACCAGCGTGCAGTCATGGGAACAGGTCCTCTTCCGTGCGGTGGTCCCGCGGCGCCGGGGCGACGGGACGGGTGGGAACGGGTGGGCTTGGCGCGGTGGGGCGGTGCTGCGGCGCGGGCGTCGCCAGGGGCCAGCCCACGTGGGGAGTTGAGGAGCCGGGGGACCGCGGGGATCACGCGGGCTTGCGGGCCCTGAAGAGGGCGACGCTGCCCCGCGTCACCAGGTCGAAGTCGTCGAAGTTCTGCTTCAACTGGTCGCGCAGGTCCTCCAGGTTGTCTTCGGAGTTGTGGAAGACGCCCTTGTCGTTGAGGTTGTTCATCAGCCACCGGCCGGCCCCGGACACCGGCACGCCCGAGGAGAGGATGGTGCTGCCGAAGACGGTGCCGCCGGGCCGTACCGTCGCCGCCGCGTGCTTGATCGCCACCCCCTTCTCGCGCAGGCTGCCCGGCACGCAGTGCAGCAGGAAGCTGAGGGCGGCCGAGTCGTGGCTCTCGTCCGGCACCGGCAGCGGCTCCAGCGCGTTGGCGACGACCTTGGTGGTCTCGTAGAACTCCAGCCGCCGCGCGGTGAAGTCCAACGTGCTGGGGTTGAGGTCGGCCAGCGTGATCTTCGGGTTGGAGACAGGGAACCGGGTGCGGGTCAGCAGGTAGCCGGTGCCGACACCCAGTTCCAGGTGCTTGGCCCCGACGCAGGTCGCGTACATCCGGAGGAAGTTCCGCGGCGAGCAGCGCCAGAAGAGCGGGGCGCTGCCGCGGAACACCACCAGGTCGTAGAAGGCCAGCGCCCGTGGGTGGTACGCGGCCTGGCCGTCCAGGACGTCCTGGCCGACCGTGCCGGGCTGCTGGTCGTGTGTGCTGGTCATTTGCTGGTCACCCTCGATCGGAATCGGCTGAATAGCGCACGGGGTCGTGCTGGTCGGTGGAGCGCAGGGCTGGGTCGTGGGTAGGGCGCGGCCGGGCCGCGGCGGGGTCAGGACGGGCCGCCGAGGTGGTCGCCGATGGCCCGCCAAGTCGTGTCGGCGTGTGCGCCGAGGACCGTGAAGTGGTCGCCTGACAGGGCGAGTTCGGTGTGTTCGGTCGGCCAGGCGGGCTGCCAGTCGGCGGTGGGGAAGCCGGGCAGCGGCGTGGCGGCCCGGGCCTGGAGCACCGGGGCGGCGACGGGCCCCGGCTTCCAGTCCGCGAACAGGGTGCCGTAGCCGCCCATCGCGGTGAGGCAGACGTCGTCGAGCACCGCGCCCGCAGGCCCGAGCCCGCCCCCGCCGGCCGCGAGGCCAGCACCCAGCACCGCCTGGATGTGGGGGAGCACCGGGCTGCCGGGCGGATAGCTGTCCACCAGCACCACGCTCACCGGCGGCACGCCGACGGCCTCCAGACGTTCGGCCACGGCGTGCGCGACCCAGCCGCCGGCGGAGTGCCCGAGCAGCGCGAACGGGCCGCCGTCAGCGATCCGTTGGACGTCGGCCACGTGCAGGTCGAGGAGGGCGTCCAGGTCGGCCGGGAGCGCCTCACCGTCGACGAAGCCGGGCGCCGGCACCGCCCACAGGTCGCGCGATCCGCGGGCGGCCGAGGCCAGCCGCGCGTACTGGTGGGCGCCCGACTTGCCGGCGAAGGACGGGAAGCAGACCAGGCGGGGCCCGGCGGGCCCGTGCGCGAGCCGGACCGGTGCGGCGCGCCGGGTCAGCTCATCCGACCTGCGGAAGGTCTCCCGGAAGCGGGCCGCGTCCCGCAGGAAGCCGTCGAACGCGGCGAAGCTGCCCGCGCGCGCGGCGCGTACGGCGAGCGAGCCGAGCAACCCTACGGGCTCGGTCCCAGCCCGGGGCGCGGACCGCGGACCGTCAGCGGCGATCCCCGCGGGCCCCTGCGCCGCGCCCCCTGCCACGGCGCCGGTTCCGACCTGCACCGCGCTGACCTGCGGGGTATCGACCGCCGCCGGCGTGACCGACGGTTCCGTAACTGACGGCCCGCCGGCTGTGTCGGCGCCGGCTGTGTCCGCACCGGGCGCCGGCGCAGGGGGCGGCGCAGCGGTCGGAACCGGCGCCGTGTCCCGTCCCAGCGCCTCCCACTCAGCGAGCAGGTGTGCGGCCAGGTCGTCCAGGGTGGGGTGCTCGAACACGGCGGTGCTCGACAGGGCGACGCCCGTCGCCCGCTGGAGCCCGTCGCGCAGTTCGGTGGCGGCGAGCGAGTCGATGCCGAGCTCCGGCAGGCCGAGGGCGGATTCGACCTCGTCGGTCGTGTCGTGCCCGAGGACGGCCACCACCCGGGTGGCCACCAGCGACCGCAGCACGGCATGGCGCGCCGTCGAGCCCAGGCCCGCGAGCTCGGCCGCCAGCGCGCCCTGAACCTCGTCCACCGACGTTTCGTCCATCGCCGCGCCCGTCGCGTCTGCCGGCGCGCCCGGCGCCCGGACCGTGTCCTCGGGGCCGACCGGCCAGAACCGCCGCCGCTGGAACGCGTACGTCGGCAACGTGACCCGCGGGCCGTCCGCGAGCCGGGTCCCCACCGCAGCCAAGGGGCCACCCGCAGCCAGCGGGCCAGCCACGACCTGGGGGCTGGCACCGCCCTGGCGACCGCCAGCGACCCGCGGCCCGTCGACGCCGCGGTGGCCGGCAGGACGGGCCGTACCGCCGAACACCGCGTCCCAGTCCACCGCAGCCCCGTGGGCGTACGCATGGCCGACCGCCGCCATCGCGCTCTCCGGTTCCGGCCTGCCGCGCCGCAGCACCGGCACCGCAGCGATGGACCCGCCCCGCTCCACCGGCACCTCGCGCACCAGCGCCGACAACACACCGCCCGGGCCGAGTTCGAGCACGCTGGTGATGCCGTCGGCGGCGAGCCGGCGGGCCCCGTCGTGGAACCGTACGGCCGCGCGTACGTGCCGTACCCAGTACTCCGGGTCGGTCAGCTCATCGGCGGTGGCCAGCGCGCCGCTCACGTTGGACAGCACCGGGACGCGCGGCGACCGGTACGCCAGGGTGGCAGCGACCTCACCGAACTCGGCCAACACACCGTCCGTGAGCGGTGAGTGGAACGCCCTGGCCACCCGCAGCCGCTTGGTCCTGCGGCCGAGCGCGGCGAAGCCGGCGGCGATCTCGGTGACCGCGTCGGCCGCCCCGGAGACCACGGTGCTCCGGGGCCCGTTGACGGCCGCGATCGAGACCCGGTCGGCGCGGTCGGCCAGCCGCGCGAGCACCTCGTCCTCGGTGGCCTCAAGCGCCGTCATCGCACCGTCGTCCGGCGTCGCCTGGAGCAGCCTGGCGCGCGCCGCCACCAGCCGGCAGGCGTCGTCGGCCGACCACACCCCGGCCACGTGGGCGGCGGCCAACTCGCCGATCGAGTGCCCGCCGACACAGTCCGGCACCACGCCGAAGGACTCAAGCAGCCGGTAAGCGGCCACGCCCACCGCGAACAGCCCCGGCTGGGTGTACACCGTCTCGTCCAACAACTCGGCGTCCGCCGTGCCGTCCGCCGCGAACAGCACCGACCGCAGCCCCGGCCGCCCCGGCCGGTCCGCGTGCTCGTCCAGCAGCCCGCACAACTCGTCGAGCGCCCGCGCGAAGACCGGGAACGCCTCGTACAGACCGCGCCCCATCCCGGGCCGCTGGCTGCCCTGGCCGGGGAAGAGGAACCCGGTCCGGCCGCCGGTCACCGCGCCCCGCACCACAGCCGGCGCCTCCTCACCCGCCGCCAGCGCGGCGAGCCCGGCCAGCAACCCGGCCCGCTCCGCACCGGCGCCCCGGCTGCCTGCGACGACCACCGCACGGTGGGAGAGCCCGGCGCGGGAGGCCGCCAGCGCGCGGCCGACGTCCACCGGTGCGGCCCCGGGCTGCCGGACCAGGTGCTCCCGCAACCGCTCGGCCTGCGCACGAAGCCCCTGCACGCTGCGCGCGGACAGTGGCCACAGCAGCACGGGCGGCTCGGCCCCGCCCGGCGCGTCGTCCTTGCCCGCGGCGGCGTCCTTGTGCGCAGTGGCGTCCTGGTGTGCGGCACCGTCCGCGTACGCGACACCGTCCGTCTCGTTCGCGCCGGCCGCGCGGTTCGCATCGACCGCGCCTGCCGCGTGCGTAGCGCCGCCCCCAGGCTGTGCCGTCGCCGTCGCCGTCGCCGTCCCTGTCCCGGCTGGGGTCGCGGACTCCGCCTCCGTCGCCGCTTCGGGCGCGGGGGGCGCCTGTTCGATGACCACATGGGCGTTGGTGCCGCTGATGCCGAAGGCGGAGACCCCGGCCCGGCGCGGCCGACCGGTGTCGGGCCAGGTCACCGGCTCGGCGAGCAGGGCGACCCGCCCGGAGTCCCACGCCACGTGCGGAGTGGGCTCCGCCAGGTGCAGGGTCGGCGGCAGCACCCCGTGCTCCATCGCCTTCACCATCTTGATCAACCCGGCGACCCCGGCCGCCGCTGCCGTATGACCGATGTTGGACTTCACCGAACCCAGCCACAGCGGCCGGTCCGCCGGCCGGTCCTGCCCGTAGGTGGCAAGCAGCGCCTGTGCCTCGATCGGGTCACCCAACGGAGTTCCCGTGCCGTGCGCCTCCACCGCGTCCACCTCGCCGGGTGCCAGCCGCGCGTTGGCCAGCGCCTGCCGGATGACGCGCTGCTGCGCGGGTCCGTTCGGCGCGGACAGACCGTTGCTGGCCCCGTCCTGGTTGGTGGCGCTGCCACGCACCGTGGCCAGCACCGGGTGACCGTTGCGCCGGGCGTCGGACAGCCGCTCAAGGAGGAGCAGGCCGACCCCCTCACCCCAGGAGGTGCCGTCGGCGGTCGACGAGAAAGGCTTGCAGCGACCGTCAGGGGCCAGCCCGCGCTGCCGGCTGAAACTGATGAACGCCTGCGGAGTGGACAGCACCGTCACCCCACCGGCCAACGCCAACTCGCTCTCACCCGAGCGCAGCGACTGGCAGGCCAGATGCAGTGCGACCAGCGACGACGAGCACGCGGTGTCCACCGTCACGGCCGGCCCTTCGAGCCCGAAGGCGTACGACAGCCGGCCGGACAGCACGCTGGCAGCGTTGCCCGTCATCAAGTAACCCTCGATGTCGGCCGACGCCCCGAGCACGAGTTGCGGATAGTCCTGACCGCTGGAACCCGCGAACACCCCGGTACGGCTGCCGCGGATCTGAGTCGGGTCGATGCCCGCCCGCTCGAACGCCTCCCACGCGGTCTCCAGGAGCAGCCGCTGCTGCGGGTCCATGGCCAGCGCCTCGCGCGGCCCGATCCCGAAGAACGCGGCGTCGAAGGCGTGCGCGTCGGCGATGAACCCGCCCTCACGCGTGTACGTACGACCGCTGCGGCCCGGGTCGGGGTCGTAGATCCCGTCCACGTCCCAACCGCGGTCCGCGGGGAAGTCCGAGATCGCGTCGGTGCCGTCGACCACCAGCCGCCACAGTTCCTCCGGGTTGTCCACCCCGCCGGGGAACCGGCAGGCCATCGCGACGATCACGATCGGATCGTCATCTACCCCGGTCGTCGCCCGAACTACCGGCGCCGGCCGCGGCACTTCCGTTACGGGGCCCGCGAGTTCGGCCCGCAGCCGCTGGCTCAGCGCCTCCGGCGTGGGATGGTCGAACACCACGGTCGCCGGCAGCCGCACTCCGGCCGCGGCGTTCAACCGGTTGCGCAACTCGACCGCGGTCAACGAGACGAACCCCAACTCGTTGAAGGAACGCCCGGCCTCCGGCGGCCCCTCAAGCCCCAGCACCACAGCGGCATGCGTCCGTACCACCTCAAGCAACAGCCGCTCCTGCTCGCCCACCGCCCGACCGGCCAACTCCCGCCGCAGCTCCGCCCCCGGCGAGTCCCCTTCCCCCTCCACCTCATCCACAACCGACACACCCAACGGCGCAACACCCAAGTCCCGGGTCTCCACCCAGTAGCGCCGCCGCTGGAAGGGGTAGGTGGGGAGGTTCGGGTGGTTGTTGGTGGGTGGGAGGAGGTGGGTCCAGTTGGGGGGTGTGCCGTGGACGGTGGTGGTGGCTGCTGCGGTGAGGAGTTGGGTCCAGTTGCCGTGGTCGCGGCGGAGGGTTCCGGTGATGGTGGTGGGGTGGTTGGTGGTGTCGGTGATGTCGTGGAGTGGGGTGGTGAGGATGGGGTGGGGGCTGATCTCGATGAAGAGGGTGTGTCCGTTGGTGAGTGCGGTGGTGACGGCGTGGGTGAGGAGTACGGGTTGGCGGAGGTTGGTGTACCAGTAGTCGGTGGTGAGTTGGGTGGTGTCGAGGGTTTCGCCGGTGGTGGTGGAGTAGAACGGGATGTCGCTCGCCGTCGGCTTCAACTCGCCCAAGCTGTCGGCCAGTTGGCTTTGTATGGCTTCGACGTAGGGGCTGTGTGATGCGTAGTCGACGTTGATGCGGCGGGCGTGAATGCCCTGCTGTTCGCAGTGGTCGAGGAGTTGCTCTACTGCGGTGGTTTCGCCGGCGATGACGGTGGTGTGGGGTCCGTTGTGTGCGGCGATGTGGAGCTGGTCTCCCCATGCCCCGGGGAGTTGCTGAGTTGCTTCGGGGGTGAGGGAGACCGATGCCATGGTGCCGTGGCCGGTGAGGGAGGTGTGGATGGCCTGGCTGCGGAGCGCGGTGACCCGAGCGCCGTCTTCCAGCGTCAGTGCCCCGGCGATGACGGCGGCCGGGATTTCGCCTTGGGAGTGTCCGATGACGGCGGCGGGTTGGATGCCGAGGGACTGCCACACCCTGGCGAGAGAGACCATGACGGCAAACAGCGCGGGTTGGACGATGTCCACGCGCTCGATGGGTTCACCGTTGGTGAGTACCTCGGTGAGTGACCAGTCCACGTATGGTGCGAGTGCGTTCTCGCATTCGGCTATTGACTGGCGGAAGACGTCGGATGTGGTGAGGAGTTCGGTGGCCATGCCGGTCCACTGCGAGCCCTGACCTGGGAAGACGAACACAGGCTTCGTGTGGTCGCCGCTGCCGGTGACCAGGCTTGGGTGTTCTCGTCCCTCGGCGAGGGCGTGGAGTTGCTCCAGCAGGTGGTCGCGGTCGTGGGTGAGGAGTACGGCGCGGTGTTCCAGGGTGGCTCGGCCGGTGAGGAGGGTGTGGGCGATGGCGTGCGGGTTGGTGTCGGGGTGTTCTTCGACGTACGTGGCGAGTTGTGCGGCCTGGGCGCGAAGGGCCCGGCTGCCGCGGGCCGAGAGGACGACGGGGATGACACCCGTCTCCACGGTCGGGCCCGCAGCGGCCGGTGCGTCCTCGGGTGACGCGCCCGGGGCAGCTTCCGGGGCCTGTTCCAGGATGACGTGGGCGTTGGTGCCGCTGGCGCCGAAGGAGGAGACGGCGGCCCGGCGGGGGCGGTCAGTCTCGGGCCAGGGGCGGGCTTCGGTGAGCAGGCGTACGGCCCCGGACTCCCAGTCGACGTGCGGCGTGGGCTCGTCCACGTGCAGCGTCTTGGGCAGCGTGGCGTGGCGTAGTGCGAGGACCATTTTGATGATGCCGCCGACGCCGGCCGCGGCCTGGGTGTGTCCGATGTTGGACTTCAGCGATCCCAGCCACAGCGGCCGGTCCGCCGGCCGGTCCTGCCCGTAGGTGGCGAGCAGCGCCTGTGCCTCGATCGGGTCACCCAACCGCGTGCCCGTGCCGTGCGCCTCCACCACGTCGATGTCGTCGGTGGTCAGCCTGGCATTGCTCAGGGCCTGCCAGATGACGCGCTGCTGCGCGGGGCCGTTGGGCGCGGTGAGCCCGTTGGACGCGCCGTCCTGGTTGATGGCCGACCCGCGCAGTACGGCGAGGACCTGGTGGCCGTTGCGCTGTGCATCGGAGAGGCGTTCGAGGAGGAGTACGCCGACACCTTCGCCCCAGCCGGTGCCGTCGGCTGCGGCGGCGAATGCCTTGCAGCGGCCGTCGGGGGAGAGGCCGCGTTGGCGGCTGAACTCGATGAACATGCCGGGGGCGGCCATGATGGCGGCGCCGCCGGCGAGGGCGAGGGTGGTTTCCCCGCGGCGTAGTGACTGGGCGGCCAGGTGCAGCGCGACCAGCGACGACGAGCAGGCCGTGTCGACCGTGAGCGCCGGGCCTTCAAGCCCGAACACGTACGACAACCGCCCGGAAATGACGCTCGCCGCGCCGCCCGACAGCAGATAGCCCTCCAGGTTCTCGGTCGCCCGCTGGACGAGCGACGCGTAGTCCTGTTGGCCGGTGCCCATGAAGACGCCGGTGCTGCTGCCGCGCAGCGTGGTCGGGTCGATGCCGGCCCGCTCGAACGTCTCCCAGGTCGTCTCCAGGAGCAGCCGCTGCTGCGGGTCCATCGCCAGCGCCTCGCGCGGACCGATGCCGAAGAAGCCCGCGTCGAAGTGGCCCGCATCGTCGATGAAGCAACCCTCGCGCCCGTACGTCGTGCCCGGCTGGTCCGGGTCCGGGTCGTACAGCCCCGTCACGTCCCAGCCGCGGTCGGTGGGGAACGGCGTCGCGGTGTCCCGGCCCTCCGCCAGGAGGCGCCACAGCTTCTCCGTGGTGTCGGCGCCCCCCGGGTAGCGGCAGGCCATGCCCACGATGGCGATCGGCTCGCCCTCGACGGACTCCAACTCCTGGAGGCGACGGCGCGTCTCCTGGAGGTCGGTCGACACCCGCTTGAGGAAGTAACGCAGCTTTTCCTCGGTCTCGCTCGCCACGGTGGTGCCACCCTTTCGGAAGGTCAGGAGGTCGGGAGAAGGCGGTGGGTTACGGCGGGGAGCGGCAGCCCCCGGCGGTCAGGAGATGCCGAGTTCGTTGGTGATGAAGTCGAAGACCTCGTCGTCCGCGGCGTCCGCCGCGAGACCGGTGGGGGCCGTCGACTCGGCGGCCGGCCGCTCGTCCCAGCGGGCCAGGACGGCACGCAGCCTGGTCGCGATCCGCGGCTGGTCCGGATGGTCGGCGGCGACCGTCGTCAAGAGCGCTTCGAACCGGTCGAGTTCGGCCAGCACCGGCTCGGCGTCCGGCGCACCCTCTTGGGGCAGCGCACCGTCCAGATAGCGGGCCAGGGACCGGGACGTGGGCTGATCGAAGATCAGCGTGGCCGGCAGCCGGAGCCCGGTGTGGGTGGCGAGCCGATTGCGCAGCTCCACGGCCGTCAGCGAGTCGAACCCCAGGTCGTTGAAGGCCCGTTCGCCCTGTACGGCCGTCGCGTTCGGGTGGCCGAGGACGCTGGCCACCGCGCCGCGCACCAGGTCGAGCAGGACCCGCTCGCGCTCCTCGCCCGCCAACCCGGTCACCTTCCCGCGCCACTCACCCGCTGCCCCGCCGTCCGCCGCGCCCGGCGCCGCCGGGGGCCCGGTCAACGAGTGCAGCAGCGGCACCGCGTCACCCGCCCCGCGCAGCGCGGCCAGGTTCAGCCGTACGGGGAGGAGTACGGGGTCGTCCCCGGCCAGCGCGGTGTCGAAGAGCGCGAGCCCGTCGTGCGGTGCCAGCGGCAGCACGCCCGAGCGGCGCATGCGGCGCCGGGCCGCCTCGTCCAGCGCACCCACCATGCCGCCGTCCTGCTCCCACGGCCCCCAGGCCAGGGCGCGCGCCGGCAACCCGCGCGCCACGCGGTGCTGGGCGAGGGCGTCGAGGAAGGCGTTCGCGGCCGTGTAGTTGCCCTGTCCGGCGCCGCCGAGCGTGGCCGCCGCCGAGGAGAACAGGACGAACGCGTCCAGTTCCAACCCCTCGGTGAGCTCGTGCAGATGCCAGGCCGCGTCCGCCTTCGGGCCCAACACGGTCTCCAAGCGCTCCGCCGACAGCGCCTCCAGCGCGCCGTCGTCCACCACGCCCGCCGCGTGCACGACCGCGGTCAGCGGGTGCTCCGCCGGGATCGCGGCCAACGCCCCGGCCAGCGCCGCACGGTCCGACACGTCACAGCCGACCACCGTGACCTGCGCCCCCGCGGCGGTGAGCTCGGCCGTGAGCGCATCGGCGCCGGGGGCCTGCGGCCCGCTTCGGGCGAGCAACAGCAGGTGGCGCACGCCGTGCTCGGTGACCAGGTGCCGGGCCAGCAGCGCACCGAGCGCCCCCGTACCACCGGTGACCAGGACCGTGCCGGCACGGACGGCCAGCCGCTGCGGGCTGGCCGCGGCAGCCGCGGTGGCGCCTTCGGCCCGGACCAGCCGCGGTACGAACAGACCGGCTGACCGCGCAGCGAACTGCGGTTCACTGACGGTGGCGGCGTGCCAAAGGGCCCGCCGGACGTCCGATCCCGCGCCCAGGTCGAGCAGTGTGAACCGGTCAGGGTGCTCCGCCTGCGCCGCCCGCACCAGGCCCCATACCGGTGCCTGCGCCAGGTTCGGCACGTCGTCTCCCCGCCCGGCGGCGACCGCGCCGCCGGTCACCACGATCAGCCGGGAGGCGGCGAACCGCTCGTCACCAACCCACGCCAGCAGCGCGGTACGCACCCACTCCAGCACCTCCCTGGTCGCCTCGGGCACGGCCACGGCGGCGCTCGTACCACTTGCGTCCGTACCACTTGCGTCCGTACCGGGCACGCCTGCACCCGATGCGGACGCACCCGCGGGCGCGTGTGGGCAGGTCAGGAAGACGGCCCCGGGGAGCGGGCGGCCCCCGGCCACCGCGTCCGCCAGGTCGACCAGGTGCGCATAGCGCTCCGGCGCGCCCGGCTGGCCGGCGGGTTCGACATCGGCCAGCGGATCGTAGGGCCCGACCACCACCCGGTCGGCGCCGGCGAACCAGTCCGCCAGGTCAGCCTGATCCGCGCCGGCCGCCCCGTCGATTCCCTCGGTTACGGCAGCGTCCGCAGAGCCCGCACCGGTTGCGCTCCACTCGACGCGGAACAGCGCGTCCCCGGCGGGCGCCCCGGCGGCGGACCGCAACTGCGCCAACGAAACCGGGCGTGCCCGCAACGCCGCAACCGACCCGACCGGCGCGCCCGTCTCGTCGCTCACCAGCAACGACATGGCGTCAGGGCCCGCGGGCGAGAGCCGTACCCGCAGTCGGGCGGCACCGGTACGGGCGCGCCGTACGCCCTGCCACGCGAAGGGCAGCAGCACCTGGTCCCCGGTGTTGCCCACCAGCCCCGCGTGCAGTGCGGCGTCCAGCAGGGCGGGGTGCACACCGTAGGCGGCGGCGTCCGCCCGGTACGGCTCGGGCAGTTCGACCTCGCCGTAGACGTCGTCGCCCGCGCGCCACACGGCCCGCAGGCCCCGGAAGGACGGGCCGTAGCTGAAGCCGTCCAGGGCCACCGTGCGGTAGAAGTCGGTGATGTCGACGGGGGCGGCACCCGGCGGCGGCCAGGCGCCGTCGAGCCCGTCAGGCCCTGCGGGCGCGTCCGGTGCGGCGTGGCCGGCGTCGGGCACCGCGGCCAGCAGACCGCTCGCGTGCCGGGTCCAGGGTTCGGCGTCGGCGCCGTCCGGGCGGGCGTGTACGGAAATCGGTCGCCGGCCCTCCGCGTCGGGCGCACCCACCCGGAGCTGGACCCGCACCGCCCCGTCGGCCGGCAGGATCAGCGGACTCTCCTGGTCGAGCTCCTCCACGCCCGGGCAGCCCACCAACTGGCCCGCGTGCAGGGCGAGTTCGAGGTAGGCCGTGCCGGGCACCACCACCGTGCCCAGTACGACGTGATCGGCCAGCCACGGATGCGTACGGGCCGACAGCCTGCCGGTCAGCAGCAGACCGTCCCCGTCGGCCGGGGTGAGCGCCGCGGCGAGCAGCGGGTGCCCGGTGGCGTCCAGGCCCAGGTCTGCGGGTTTTGCCCCGGCCGGGCCCGGCGCCAGCCAGTAGCGCTCGCCCTGGAACGGGTAGGTGGGCAGTTCGACCCGCACCCCCGGCTCCGGCTGGTCACCCGACTCCGCCAGGTAGCGCCGCCAGTCCGGGCCAAGGCCCCGCACGTGCAGGGTGCCGAGGGCGGTGAGCACGGTCGTCGGCTCCGGGTGGCCGGCGTGCAGCAGGGGCACCGCGGCCACCTTGTCGGCGCCCGCCTCCGCGGCGCTGTCGAGGGCCATCGCGCACAGTACGCGGTCGGGGCCGAGTTCGAGGAAGGTGCGCACACCCTGCTCGGCGAGGTGGCGGACCCCGGCGTGGAAGCGCACGGCCTCGCGGACATGCCGCACCCAGTAGTCGGCCGAGCGGAGCTGCTCGCCGGTGGCCGGCGCCCCGGTCACGTTGGAGATCAGCGGCAGGGTCGGTTCGTGCGTCGGCAACTGCGCCATGACCGTACGGAACGCCTCCAACATGCCGTCCATGTGTGGGGAGTGGAAGGCGTGGCTGACGCTCAGCTCCTTGGTGCGGCGGCCCAGGTCGCGCAGCGCGGCGGCGATCTGACGTACCCCGTCCGCGTCGCCCGACACCACGACCGACGTCGGCCCGTTGACCGCGGCGATGCCGACCGTCCCGTCACCGTCGGTCAGCAGGTTGGCGACCTCATCTTCGGTCGCCTCCACCGCGACCATCTGCCCGCCGGTGGGCAACTCCTGCATCAGCCGCCCCCGGGCGGCCACCGCGGTCACCGCGTCCTCCAGCGTGAACACGCCGGCCACGTGGGCGGCGGCCAGCTCGCCGATGGAGTGGCCGACGAGGAAGTCGGGGCGCACCCCCCACGACTCCACCAGCCGGAACAGGGCCACTTCGAGGGCGAACAGCGCACACTGCGCCCAGGCCGTCTGGCGTAGCAGCTCCACCTGCTGCGGGTACGAGGCCGAGCCCTCGTCGGCGAGCAGCGCCGCCCGCAACGGCAGTCCGGTGCGCTCCGTCAGCAGGGCGCAGACACCGTCCAGCGCATCGGCGAACACCGGGTACGCCTCGTACAACTCCCTTCCTGCGCCGGCGCGTTGTGCGCCCTGGCCGGTGAAGAGGAAGGCGAGCCCACCGCCCCGTGCCGCCTCGCCCAGCACGGTGTGCTCGCCGGCGGCCCCACGGGCGAGCCCACCGAGCGCGGCGAGCAGCTCCGTGCGCCCGGCGCCCACGACCACCGCCCGGTGGGTGAGATCGGCCCGGGTGGTGGTCAGCGCCCGGGCGACCGCGAGCGGCTCCCATTCCGGGCGTGCGGTGAGCGCCTCCCGTATCCGCCCGGCCTGCACGCGGAGCGCCTCGGGACTGGCTGCGGACAGTGTCCACGGAACGGTTGGGGCCGCGGGGGCGGCGGCTCGGCCCTGGCTTGCGACGGTGGAACCCCGCCCGGTGTTCGGCACGCGAACTCCGTTCGCCTCGCGAACGCCGGTCGTGGCTGTGGCTGTGGCTGTGGCTGTGACTGTGGTCGTGGCTGTGGTGGTGCCGGTGCTGGCACCGGCGTTGGCCGTGGTGTCGGCAGCGGCGGCACCGGTGTCCGTTTCGGTGTCCGTGGCCCCGACCGGCCGTCCGGTGGCGCGGGACGCGGGCCCGCCGCCCGTACCGCCGGCACCACCCGTACCACTCGCACCGGCCGCACCACCCGTCCCCGCGTCGGCCGCATCGGCCGTTCCCCCGTCGGCTGGGTCGGCCGCTTCGAGGATGACGTGGGCGTTGGTGCCGCTGATGCCGAAGGAGGACACCGCGGCCCGCCGCGGTCGGTCGACCGCCGGCCACTGCTGCGCCTCGGTGAGGAGTTCCACCGCGCCGCGGGACCAGTCGACCTGGGTGGCCGGCGCGTCCACGTGCAAGGTGCGCGGCAGCACCCCGTGGCGCAGCGCGAGCACGGTCTTGATGACGCCGGCGACACCCGCGGCGAGCTGAGTGTGTCCGATGTTGGACTTCACCGAGCCCAGCCACAGCGGCCGGTCCGCCGGCCGGTCCTGCCCGTAGGTGGCGAGCAGCGCCTGTGCCTCGATCGGGTCACCCAGCCGGGTGCCCGTGCCGTGCGCCTCCACCGCGTCCACCTCGCCGGGCGCCAGCCGGGCATCGGCGAGCGCCTGCCGGATGACGCGCTGCTGCGCGGGCCCGCTCGGCGCGGTGAGCCCGTTGGACGCCCCGTCCTGGTTGACGGCGCTGCCGCGCAGCACGGCCAGCACCCGGTGCCCGGTACGGCGCGCCTCGGACAGCCGCATCACCAGCAGCAGGCCGACGCCCTCGCCCCAGGAAGTGCCGTCGGCGCCGTTCGCGAACGCCTTGCAGCGACCGTCGGGCGCCAGCCCGCGCTGCCGGCTGAACTCCACGAACATGTGCGGCGCCGCCATCACCGCGGCCCCGCCCACCAACGCCGCGGTGCACTCGCCACTCCGCAGCGCCTGCGCCGCCAGATGCAGCGCCACCAGCGACGACGAGCACGCCGTGTCCACCGTAAGGGCCGGCCCCTCAAGGCCGAAGGAGTAGGCCAGCCGCCCGGACGCCACACTGACCGTCGTCCCCGTCAGCAGATAGCCCTCGGCCCCCTCCGAAGCGGCCTGCGCCCCGGCCCCGTACCCGAGTGGGGACGCGCCGACGAACACCCCGGTCCGGCTGCCGCGCACCGACGAGGGGTCGATGCCGGCCCGCTCGAAGACCTCCCACGCCGTCTCCAGGAGCAGCCGTTGCTGCGGGTCCATGGCCAGCGCCTCACGCGGGCTGATCCCGAAGAACGCCGCGTCGAACCGCTCCGCGTCCCGCAGGAAGGCGCCGTGCCGCACATAACTCTTGCCCGGCCGGTCCGGATCGGGGTCGTACAGGCCCTCGGCGTCCCAGCCGCGCTCGGCCGGGAACTCGGTGACGGCGTCCCGGCCCTCGCTCAGCAACTGCCAGAAGTCCTCGGGCGATGCGACGCCGCCGGGGAAGCGGCAGGCCATGCCGACAATCGCGATCGGCTCGTGCCGTGCGTCGGTGAGCTGCCGGTTGCGCTGCTCAAGACGCTTGTTCTCCTTTACCGAGTGCCGCAGCGCCTCCAGGACGCGTTCGTGCGAAGCAGGTGTCTGTGGTGCGGTCATCGTCTTCTCCACCATCCGAACGCGATCAGAGGTCGGTGCTGCCGAAGGCCAGGCCGATGAGGTCGTCCGCGTCCATCGCGTCGATCGACTCCAGATCGCCCGGGCCCGCGTCCCCTCCCGCCCCGTCGGCCTGCGGCGCGGATTCGTCGGCTGCCAGTTCCAGCAGCGCGCCGAGCAACCCGGCGGCGCGCAACCTGTCGGGGGCGACCGTGGCCAGCAGCCGGCGGATCTCCGCGTCGTCCACCTCCACGGCCCCGGCCGCCTCGTCACCCGTCCCCGCCGGCCCACCCAGTGCCCCGGCCAACTCCGCACGCAACTGCCCGGCCAGCGCGGCCGGCGTCGGATGGTCGAAGACCAGGGTGGCGGGCAGCCGAAGACCGGTGGCCGCGCCGAGTCGGTTGCGCAGTTCGACCGCCGTCAACGAGTCGACGCCGAGCTGTTTGAACGCCTGCTCGGGGCCGACCTCCGTACCGGACGCGTAGCTCAGGACCAGCGCTGTCTGCTCCCGCACCAGAGCGAGCAGCAGCCGGCCGCGCTCCGCCTCGGGCACCGCGGCCAGCCGGCTGACCAGTGCCTGCGCACCATCAGCCGCGGCCGACGCGCCGGCCGCGGCCCGCCGCACCGGAGCAGCGACCAACTGGCGTAGCAGCGGCGGCACTTGCTGCGCCCCGAGCGCCGCCCGCGCCGCGCCGGCATCGAAGCCCATCGCCACCAGCGCCGCCCGGTCGGCCGCCAGCGCCGCGCTGAAGTGGCCGAGGCCCACGGCGTCCGACAGCGGCGTCGTCCCGGCCCGGCGCAGCCGCGTCAGATCGGCGTCGCTCAGGTGCCCGGTCATGCCGCTCTCCCGCTCCCACAGCCCCCAGGCCACCGACACGCCGGGCAGCCCCTGGTCCCGCCGGTGCTGCGCGAGCGCGTCCAAGAACGCGTTGCCCGCCGCGTAGTTGCCCTGCCCGGGCCCACCCAGCACCGCGGCAGACGACGAGAAGAGGATGAAGAAGTCGAGTGGGGTGTGGTGGGTGAGTTGGTGGAGGTTCCAGGCGGTGTGGGTTTTGGGGCGGAGTACGGGGTGGGTGCGTTGGGGTGTGAGGTGGGTGAGGAGTGCGTCGTCGAGTGTGCCGGCGGTGTGGATGATGCCGGTGAGGGGGTGTTGGGGTGGGATGGTGTTGAGGGCGTTGGTGAGTTGTTGTTTGTTGGTGGTGTCGCAGGTGGTGATGGTGGGGGTGGCGCCGAGTTGGGTGAGTTGGTGGTGGAGTTGGGTGGCTCCGGGTGCGTTGGGTCCTTGGCGGGAGAGGATGAGGAGGTGGCGGATGTTGTGGTGGGTGACGAGGTGGTGGGCGATGAGGCTGCCGAGTACGCCGGTGCCACCGGTGATCACCACCGTCCCGTCCCGCGCCGCGTCGGGCGCCGGCGGCATCGTCAGCACCACCTTGCCGACGTGCCGTGCCTGACTCATGAAGCGGAACGCGTCCAACCCGCGCCGCACGTCCCAGGTGGCGGTGGGCAGCGGCCGAAGGGCACCCGAGGCGAACAGCGGCATGAGCGCGCCCATCATCCGACCGATCCGCTCGAAACCGGCGTCGATCAGGTCGAACCAGAGGTAGGACCGCCCCGGGTGGTCGGCCGCCACCCGCTCCGCATCGCGGATGTCGGTCTTGCCCATCTCGACGAACCTGCCGCCGTCGCGCAACAGCCGCAGCGAGGCGTCCACGTACGCGTTGGCCAACGAGTTCAGCACCACGTCCACGCCGCCGGACGCGGTCCGCGTCCGCTCTTCGAAGTCCAGCGACCGCGAGGACGCGATCCGTTCCTCCGGCACGCCGAGCGCCCGCAGCACCGGCCACTTCGCCGGGCTCGCCGTGGTGAACACCTCGGCGCCGAGGTGTCGCGCGAGTTGCAGGGCGGCCAGGCCGACGCCGCCGGTCGCCGCGTGGATCAGCACGGACTCGCCGGCCCGCAGGTCGGCCAGTTCCACCAGGCCGTAGTAGGCGGTGAGGAACGCGATGGGCACCGAAGCGCCCTCGGTGTACGTCCAGCGTTCCGGCAGCGGTACGAGCAGCCGCCGGTCGACGACCGCAACCGGACCGAACGAGCCCGGCACCATGCCCATCACCCGGTCGCCGGGCGCCAGGTCGGTGACGTCGGACGCCACCTCAAGGACGACACCGGCCGCCTCCCCGCCCATCACGTCCTGATCGACCATGCCGAGGCCGAGCAGCACGTCGCGGAAGTTCATCCCGGCCGCCCGCACCGCGAGCCGCACCTGCCCGGGGGCGAGCGCCGCAGCGGCCTCCGGGTACGGCACCAGCGCCAGGTTCTCCAAGGTGCCCTTGCCCCGGGTGTCCAGCCGCCAGGGCCCACCGTCCGCCGGCGGCTGCAACGCCTCCCCGGCGACCTCCCGCACCAGCCTGGGTACCAACAGCCGCCCCGTGCGCAGGGCGAACTGTGGTTCACCCGAGGCGAGCGCTGCCGCGAGCGCCGCTCGCGATGCCTCGTGCCCGTCGAGGTCGGCCAGTACGAACCGATCCGGGTTCTCCGTCTGCGCCGACCGCAACAGCCCCCACAGCGGGGCGTGCACCAGGTCCCCCAGGGCCTCACCGGCACCCGCGGCCACCGCGCCCCGCGTCACCACGACCAGCCTGCCGGTGAACCGCTGATCGGCCAGCCACGCCTGCGCCAGGGCGAGCACCCGGTCGACCGCGGCCAGCACCGCGTCGGGCACACCCGCATCGGGGACCCCCGCACCGTCCACCCGCGTACCGCCCGCGCCCACCGGGGCGCAGGTCACCAGGACCGTGTCCGGCACCGCGCCGCCGGAGTCGGCCAGGGCGACCAACGCGGCCAGATCCGGGTACCCGGTGATCGGCCGGCCGTCGGCGGACGCGCTCAGCGCGAGGCCGTCCGCGCCGACCAGTGCCCAGGACGCGGCAGACTCCGGGACGGCGTCCGACAAGGGCGCCTCGGTCCAGTCCACCCACAGCGCACCGTCGCGGTCACCGGAGCCCGCGGACTGCACCTGCTCCTCGGTCACCTCCCGACCGACCAGCGAGGCCACCTCGGCCACCGGAGCACCCGCCCCGTCGGCGAGGGCCAGCGCCAGAGCGCCCGTACCATCGTTCACCAGGCGAACGCGGAGCGTGGTCGCGCCGGACGCGTACAGCCGCACCCCGGTCCACGAGAACGGCAGCCGCACCGGGGCGGCGGGATCGACGGCGCCGTGCAACGCGGCGTCGAGCAGCGCCGGATGCAGGCCGAACCCGGCGGCTGCCGCCTGGTGCTCCGCCGGCAGCCGCACCTCGGCGAACAGCGTTTCGCCGCGCCGCCACAGCGCCCGCAGGCCCTGGAACACCGGCCCGTAGCCCAGCCCGCTCGTCGCCAACCGCGGATAGAACCCGTCCAACTCCACCGGCTCCGCGCCCGCCGGCGGCCACACCTCAAGGTTCCAGTCCGGCTGTCGGGCACCGGCGCTGACGAAGCCGGTCGCATGGCACGACCAGCCGGCGTCGGACCCTGCCCCGTCGGGCTGGGAATGGATGGTCAACGGCCGCCGTCCGGAACCCTCCTCCGCCGCACCGACGGTGAGCTGCAACCGGACGGCCGCTCCCTCGGGGACGACCAGCGGCGCCGCGAGCGTCAGTTCCTCCAGTACGTCACACCCCACCTGGTCACCCGCTCGGATGGCGAGTTCCACCAGTGCCGCCCCCGGCACCAGCACCGTGCCCCACACCGCATGGTCGGCCAACCACGGCTGCGAACGCACTGACACCCTGCCGACCAGCACCGTTTCCCCGCCCTCACCGGCCAACGACAACACGCCGCCCAGCAAGGGATGCTCCGCCGCGTCCAACCCGGCCGCCCGGACGTCACCAGCCGCCTCCGGAGCAGCCAGCCAGTAGTGCTGGCGTTGGAAGGGGTAGGTGGGGAGGTTGAGGCGGTTGGTGGTGGGTGGGAGGAGGTGGGTCCAGTTGGGGGGTGTGCCGTGGGCGGTGGTGGTGGCTGCTGCGGTGAGGAGTTGGGTCCAGTTGCCGTGGTCGCGGCGGAGGGTTCCGGTGATGGTGGCGGGGTGATTGGTGGTGTCGGTGATGTCGTGGAGTGGGGTGGTGAGGATGGGGTGGGGGCTGATTTCGATGAAGAGGGTGTGTCCGTTGTTCAGTGCGGTGGTGACGGCGTGGGTGAGGAGTACGGGTTGGCGGAGGTTGGTGTACCAGTACTCGACGGTGAGCTGGGTGGTGTCCAGGGCCTCGCCGGTGGTGGTGGAGTAGAACGGGATGTCGCTCGCCACTGGCTTCAACTCGCCCAAGCTGTCGGCCAGTTGATTTCGCAGGGTTTCGACGTAGGGGCTGTGTGATGCGTAGTCGACGTTGATGCGGCGGGCGTGGATGTTGTGGTGTTCGCAGTGGGTGAGGAGTTGTTCTATTGCGGTGGTTTCGCCGGCGATGACGGTGGTGTGGGGTCCGTTGTGTGCTGCGATGTGGAGCTGGTCTCCCCATGCCCCGGGGAGTTGTTGGGTTGCTTCGGGGGTGAGGGTGATGGAGGCCATGGTGCCGTGGCCGGTGAGGGAGGTGCGGATGGCCTGGCTGCGGAGCGCGGTGACCCGAGCGCCGTCTTCCAGCGTCAGTGCTCCGGCGGTGACGGCGGCGGGGATTTCGCCTTGGGAGTGTCCGATGACGGCGGCGGGTTGGATGCCGAGGGATTGCCACACCCTGGCGAGGGAGACCATGACGGCGAACAGTGCGGGTTGGACGATGTCCACGCGCTCGATCGACTCACCGTTGGTGAGTACCTCGGTCAGTGACCAGTCCACGTACGGTGCGAGTGCGTTCTCGCACTCGGCTATTGACTGGCGGAAGACGTCGGATGTGGCAAGGAGTTCGGTGGCCATGCCGGTCCACTGGCTGCCCTGACCTGGGAAGACGAACACGGGCCGGCCGTGGTTGCCGCTGCCCGTCACCACGCCGGGGTGCTCCTGGCCCTGGGCCAGTGCGGCGAGTCCGGCAGTGAGTTCGGTGTGGTCGGTGCCGATGACGACGGCGCGGTGCTCGAACGTCGAACGCTCGGTCGCCAGCGCGTGCGCGACTGCGGTCGGCGACCAGTCGGGGTTGGCCTCCACGGCGGTCAGCAGCCGGTCCGCCGCGGCGTGCAGGGCCTGGGGGGAGCGGGCCGACAGCGGCCAGGCCACGGCCGGCGCAGCCGCGTAACCCTGCGGTTCGGGCTCAGGCTCGCGTACTGGATCCGGTGCCTGCTCCAGGATGATGTGCGCATTGGTGCCGCTGACGCCGAAGGAGGAGACGGCAGCCCGACGCGGGCGGCCGGTCTCGGGCCACGGGCGGGCTTCGGTGAGGAGTCGTACGGCCCCGGATTGCCAGTCGACGTGGGGTGTGGGTTCGTCCACGTGGAGGGTTTGAGGGAGGGCGCCGTGTTGCATGGCTTGCACCATTTTGATGATGCCGCCGACGCCTGCTGCGGCCTGGGTGTGTCCGATGTTGGACTTCAGCGAACCCAGCCACAACGGTCGATCCGCCGGTCGGTCCTGCCCGTAGGTGGCGAGCAGCGCCTGTGCCTCGATCGGGTCGCCCAACCGGGTGCCCGTGCCGTGCGCCTCCACCACGTCCACCAGGTCGGGGGAGAGGCCGGCGAACTCCAACGCCTGTTGGATGACGCGCTGTTGCGCGGGACCGTTGGGCGCGGACAGGCCGCTGCTCGCACCGTCCTGGTTGATGGAGGAACCGCGCAGCACGGCCAGTACCCGGTGCCCGGCGTGGCGTGCCGTGGAGAGCCGCTCCACCAGCAACATGCCCGCGCCCTCGCCCCAGGCCGTGCCGTCGGCCGCTGCTGCGAACGACTTGCAGCGGCCGTCCTTGGCCAACCCACCCTGCCGGCTGAACTCCACGAAGGTGGTCGGCGTGGCCATCACGGTCACCCCGCCCGCCAACGCCATCGTGCAGTCACCCCGCCGTACCGCCTGGCCTGCCAGGTGCAGGGCGACCAGCGACGACGAACACGCCGTGTCCAGCGTGACCGCGGGGCCCTCAAGTCCGAGCGCGTACGCGATCCGGCCCGATGCGACACTGCCGGCGTTGCCGCTGCCGAGGAACCCGGCGACGGGTTCGTCCACCTCGTCACCCAGGCGCGCCGCGTAGTCGTGGTACATCAGCCCGGCGAAGACACCCACCCGGGAGCCGCGCAGCGACGCCGGCACGATGCCCGCCCGCTCGAACGCCTCCCACGCCGTCTCAAGCAACAACCGCTGCTGCGGGTCCATGGCCAGGGCCTCGCGCGGGCTGATGTCGAAGAACGCCGGATCGAAGCCGGTCGCCCCCTCAAGGAAGCCGCCCTCGCACACGTACGAGGTGCCGGGCCGCGCCCCGTCCGGGTCGTAGAAGTCCTCCAGGTGCCAGCCGCGCTCCGCCGGTGGGGCGCCGATGGCGTCCCGGCCCTCGGACACGAGCCGCCACAGCCCCTCCGGGGTGTCGACGCCGCCGGGGAATCGGCAGCTCATCCCGATGATGGCCAGCGGTTCGCGGTCGGCTTCCTCCAGCTCGGCCACCCGGCGTCGGGACTCGGTGAGCTCCGCCGTGGCCCAGCGCAGGTGCTCGCGAAACTTGTCTTCCTGTGACACTTTGAGCCTGCTCCTAAAGCCGGTTCGGGTTCGAGGGAGTGCCGCGGTCAGTGGTCCGCAACTGGTCAAGGGCCGCGAAGAGTTCGTCGTCGCTCGCCGCCGACAGGTCGGTGCCATCCGACGCGTCCTGCGGCTCGTCCGCCCAGCGGGCCAACAGGTCACGCAGCCGGTGGGCGATCGACCCGCGGGCCTGCGCGTCGTCGGCGAAGGAGGAAAGGAACTCCTCCAGCCGGTCGAGTTCGGCCAGCGCCGGCGCGACCTCGGTGCCCTGGTGCCCGCTCAGTTCGGCACACAGGTGGTCGGCCAGCGCGGTCACGTTGGGGTAGTCGAAGATCAGGGTGCTCGGCAGATCGACGCCGGTCTCCTCGTGCAGGGCGGCCTGGAGGTCGAGGCTGGCGAGGGAGTCGAAGCCCAGGTCCACAAAGCCCAACTCCACGTCGATGCCCTCCTCCGGTGCCTCACCGAGCGCCGCCGCCGCCTGCGTCAGCACCAACTCGGTCAGCACCCGCAGCCGCTCCGGCTCCGCCATGGCCCGCAGTCGCTGCGCGGCGGGCAGGGCGCCACCGTCGGCCGGCGCCCGCCCGCCCCCCGCGTCCTGCGCTGGCACGGCCGTCGGCGGTACGGCGCCGGGGGCGACCGCGCCCGTCCCGGTGGATGGCGCAGCCGTTGCTGCCAACGCCCGTAGCAGCGGGGCAGTACGGTCCCCGGCGGCACGCTCGCGCAGCCGCTCGGGATCGAGGCGGAGGGGGACCAGGACTGGTTCCCCGCGCACCGTGCGGGCCGTGTCGAAGAGGTCGAGCGCATCCGGTGTCGCCAGGGCCCGCACCCCGTCCCGACCCACCCGCTCCCGCTCCCGATCCGTCAACTCTCCAGTCAACGTGCTGCGTTCGGCCCACAGACCCCAGGCCAGGGAGCGCCCCGGCAGGCCGGCTGCGTGCCGGTGCCGGGCGAGCGCGTCCAGACAGGCGTTGGCCGCCGCGTACGCCGCCTGGCCCGCCGGCCCGAAAAGACCGGACGCGGAGGAGAACAGCACGAACTCGCGGAGGTCGAGCCCCCGGGTCAGCTCGTGCAGATGCCAGGCGGCGTCCACCTTGGGCCGCAGCACCGCCGCGAGCCGCTCCGGTGTCAGCGCCGACAACAGGGCGTCATCGACGACCCCGGCCGCGTGCACCACACCCGTCAGCGGCTGTCCGGCCGGCACCGCACGCACCACGTCGGCCAGCGCCCGCCGGTCGGCCACGTCACAGGCGGCGAACGTCACATCGGCACCCAACGCAGCTAGTTCAGCGGCCAGTTGGGAAGCATCGGGGGCCTGCTCGCCGCGCCGGCTGACGAGTAGCAGCCGTGCCGCGCCCTGCGCCGCAAGCCGCCGGGCGACCAACCCACCGAGCGTCCCGGTGCCACCGGTGATGAGCACCGTGCCGTGCGTGGTCGCGGCTGGCTCGACCGCGGTGGTGTCCGCGACCGGTAGCGGAGTGAGCCGCGGTACCAGGAACTGCCCGTCGTGCAGCGCCACCTCCGGCTCCGCATCGAGCAGCGCGAGCGCCGCCGCCACAGCGTCCCGCCCCGCGCCGTGGGCCAGATGCAGCAGGCCGAACCTGTGCGGGTGCTCCGAACGCGCACTCCGCAACAGTCCCTGCACCGCGGCACCCACCAGGTGACGACCGGGCGCGTCGGCGCTGGCAGCCGGAACACCGGTCACCGTGCCATCGGCCACCGGAAAACCGCTTGCCGAAACAGCGGCGCCCGTGTCACCGACCGCCAGGTCACCCCCGTCCGCGTCGCCGACCGCGACCAGCCGCGCCCCGGCCAACCCCGGCGCCGCCAGCCAGGCCCGTACCAGCGCCAGCAGTTCACCGGCCGTGGCGTGCACCGCGGCCGGCAGATCGGGGGAGTCGGATCCCGGCGGCGAGGGCACCGGCCACAGGACGACCGCAGGCGCGGGCGCGCCCCCGGCCACCGCCGTGACCAGCTCAGGGAGGCCCGGGTAGGAAGCCGCACCGACGGCCAGCGGCGACTTTCCCGCGTGGTCACCGAGCACCGCGACCGGGCCCGCGGCGCCGCCGCCCGGGGCAGTCACCGGCACCCAGTGCGTCCGCAACAGCGCCCCGGACGCGGCGGGCAGCGGGGCCCGGAACGGCCTGGACTCAAGGCGGGCGACGGACAGCACCGGAGCGCCGGCGGCATCGGTCGCGGTCACCGCCACGGCATGTGGCCCGTCGGGTGTGATGCGCACGCGCAACGTGTCGCCCCCGGCCCCGGTGATCCGTACACCCTGCCACGCGTACGGGACCAGCGGCTTTGCGTCCCCGGCGGGCGCCGCGGCGATCGTGGCCCGCAGCGCGGCGTCGAGCAGCGCCGGATGCACCCCGAACCGGTCGGCCTGCGCCGGCACGACGGCCGGCAGGACCGCCTCGGCGAACACCTCGTCCTCGCGCCGCCACACCGCCCGCAATCCGTCGAAGGCGGGCCCGGCGCCGATGCCCAGCCGCGTCGACCGGTCGGCGAAGTCCGTGAGACCCACCGGTTCGGCCCCGTGCGGTGGCCACTGGGCCCCGTCCGCCGGCGCCGCCAGCGCTGCCGGCGCGGGTACCAGCGTGCCCACCGCGTGCCGGGTCCACTGACCGGCTCCCTCATCCGCATCATCCACAGCGCCCGCGTCAGCCGTGTCACCCGCGGGGCGCGCTGCATCCGCATCACCTGCGGGGCGCGCGGACAGTTCGAACGCACGCTGGCCCGCGGCGTCCGGGCCGCCCACGAACAGACGCAGCGCGCTGCCCTCCGCAGGCCCGGCCTCGGGCCCCGGCAGCACCAGCGGAGCGACCAGCGTCAACTCCGCCACTTGCCCGCACCCCACCCGCTCGCCCGCCCAGCACGCCAACTCGACCACCGCCGTGCCGGGCAGCAGTACCCGACCCAGCACCCGGTGGTCCGCCAGCCACGGATGGGCGCGTACGGACAACCGGCCCGTGTACACCACCGCGCCGTCGGGCAGCGGCACCGCCGCCTCAAGGAGCGGATGGTCGGCCGGTGCGAGCCCGGCCGCCGCCACGTCGGGCACCACGGGCCCGTCGTCCAACCAGTAGCGACGGCGACGGAAGGCGTAGGTGGGCAGCTCCACCGCGGGCTCCCCGCTCGGGAACGCCGCCGACCAGTCCACCGGCAGGTCGTTGACGTGCAGCTCGGCCAGTGCGGCCGACAGCCCGTCAGCGCCGCTGGCCCCACCGGTCGGCGAGCCGACCACGCGCACCGCACGCCCGGCCGCAGCGGCCAGCGCCGCGACGTCAGGGGCGACCGCGCCCCCCTCGCCGACCTCAACGAACAGCACGTGGCCGCGCCCGAGCACCTCCCGTACGGCACCGTCGATGCCGTCGGGCGCCGCGTGGAACGGTATGCGGGCCCCCGCAGGATCGACCGGTGGGACGACAGCGGAGGTCACCGCACGGGCCCCCTCCTTCAACGACAGCGCACCGGCCACACACGCCCCGGCCACCTCGGCCGAGCCCACGCCGATGACCGCCGCGGGCCGCACCCCGTACTCCTCCCACAGCCCGGCCAGCGCCACCAGGACCGCCCACCGGACCGCCCGCCCCACGACCGCCGCACCCCCTGCGTCCCCCGCATCCGCTGCACCATCTGCACTCGCCGCCACGTCCGCCGCGGACGCGGAGGGCGCGGAGGGCGCGATGGACGCGGTGTCCGCAGGGGAGGTGGCGTACGCCGCGGACGCGGCCGGGCCACCGGACAACAGCTCCCGCACCGACCAGTCGACGCAGTCACCCAGCGCCTCGTCGCACTCGGCGAGCCGCCGGGCGAACGCGGGCGAGGCGTCGACCAAGCGGGCCGCCCAGTCCAGCCGCTCCGGCGCGGCCAGTACGAACACCGCCCGCGCGGCGGTGCGCACGCTCCCGCTGGTCACCCCCGGCTCCGACTGCCCGGCGGCCAGCGCCCGCACCCCGGCCAGCAGCTCATCCCGGTCGGCGCCGAGCACCACGGCCCGGTGCTCGAAGACCGAGCGAGTACGGGCGAGCGCCGCGCCCACCGCATCGGCGGTCAACTCCGGGCGCTCGGCCACGTACCGGGCCAGCCGTTCGGCCTGGTCCCGCAGGGCCGCAGCGCCGCGCCCGGCGAGCACCCACGGCACGGGGCCGGGCAACGGCGCGGACGCGGCCCGCGCCCCGGCCCCCGCCACCACACCCGCATCGCCAGCCGCATCCGCGTCCGCTTCGGGAAGCTCGGCGGCGTGCTCCACGATGACGTGCGCGTTGGTGCCGCTGACCCCGAACGAGGACACCCCGGCCCGCCGCGGGCGACCCGTCCGCGGCCACGCCCGCTGCTCGGTCAGCAACTCCACAGCGCCGGCCGACCAGTCCACGTGCGGGTTCGGCGCATCGACGTGCAGGGTGCGGGGCAGCACCCCGTGCCGCAGCGCGAGCACCGTCTTGATCACCCCGGCCACCCCGGCGGCTGCCTGCGCATGGCCGATGTTGGACTTCACCGAGCCCAGCCACAGCGGCCGGTCCGCCGGTCGGTCCTGCCCGTAGGTGGCGAGCAGTGCCTGTGCCTCGATCGGATCGCCGAGCGAGGTGCCCGTGCCGTGCGCCTCCACCGCGTCCACCTCCGCCGCGGACAGCCCGGCCGCGGCGAGCGCCTGCCGGATGACCCGCTGCTGCGCCGGCCCGCTCGGCGCGGTCAGCCCGCTGCTCGCCCCGTCCTGGTTGACGGCGCTGCCTCGCACCACCGCGAGCACCCGGCGCCCGGCGCGCCGCGCGTCCGAAAGCCGCTCCAGGAGCAGCACGCCCACGCCCTCCCCGAGCGCCGTGCCGTCGGCGCCGGCCGCGAACGCCTTGCACCGCGCGTCGGCCGCGAGCCCGCGCTGCCTGCTGAACTCGATCAGCGCCAGCGGCGAGGCCATCACCGTCACCCCACCGGCCAGCGCCAGCCCGCAGTCACCCGAGCGCAGCGCCTGCGCCGCCTGGTGCACGGCGACCAGCGACGACGAACAGGCCGTGTCCAAGCTGATCGCCGGCCCCTGGAGCCCGAGCGCGTACGCCACCCGCCCGGAGGCCACACTGCCCGTGCTCCCGTTGCCGAGGTAACCCTCGAACTCGCCGGGCGCCTGGCGCAGCCGGGCCGCGTAGTCCTGGTAGATGACGCCGGCGAACACCCCGGTACGGCTGCCGCGCAGCGTGAGGGGGTCGATGCCGGCCCGCTCGACCGCCTCCCAACAGGTCTCCAGGAGCAGCCGCTGCTGCGGGTCGGTGGCCAGCGCCTCACGGGCGCTCATCCCGAAGAACCCCGGGTCGAAGGAGGCCGCGTCGTGCAGGAAGCCGCCCTCGCGTACGGAGACGCTGCCGTGCCTGGCCGGGTCCGGGTCGTACAGGTCCGGGTCCCAGCCGCGGTCGGTCGGGAACGGGGAGATGACGTCCTGCTCGCCCGTGACCACCCGCCACAGGTCCTCGGGCGATGCGACGCCGCCGGGGAAGCGGCAGGCCATGCCGACGATCGCGATCGGCTCGCCGCCCGCCGCCTCCACCTCCCGCAGCCGCTGCCGGGTCCTGCGCAGGTCCAAGGTCAGCCGTTTGAGGGTGTCCAGAACCTTCTTGTCGCTCGTCATGCCGGTGTGCGTCTCCCCCCGCGAGGTGGTGTCCACGTCGTTCATCAGCCGCGCAACTCGTCGTCGACGATGTCCAGGAAGTCGGCCAGGGACACGTCACCGAACTCGTCATCCACATCCGCGTCCGGGCCGTCGCCGGACACCTCGGGGACGTCGCCATCCCCCACCACGTCGGCCAGCAAGTCCCGCAGACGCTTGGCCAGTTGGTCGCGGGCCGGCCCGTCGACTGCCACCGCCGCCGCGTCAGCGGCCACGCCGTCGAGCCGCGCCAACACCCCGTCCAGGTCGGGCCGCTCCCGCTCCCGCAACAACTCCCCGAGACGGTCCGCCACCTCGGCCGGCGTGGGATGGTCGAAGACCAGGGTGGCGGGCAGCCGCAGCCCGGTGGCCGCGGCCAACCTGTTCCGCAGCTCCACCGCGCGCAGCGAGTCGTAGCCCGCATCGAGGAAGCCGCGTTCGTCGCTGATGACCTCGGCCGAGGCGTACCCCAACACGAAGGCCGCCTCGGACCTCACCAACTCCCGCAAGGCATGGGCTTGTTCGCCAGGTGAAAGTCCGTCCAGTATCCGCCGGGTGCCCTGCTCCGCCGACTGCGCAGCGTCCCCCGAACCACCTGGCGCACTGCCGGCGACCGTACGGGAGGGCGCCGCGGCCCCCAGTAGTCCCCGCAGCAGTGCGGGACGCGGACCCGAGCGGGCCCTGAGCCCCGCCAGGTCGAGCCGGACCGGAACCACCAGCGACCGGTCCTGCCCCAGCGCCAGGTCGAACAGGTCCAACCCGTCCGCCGACGACAGCGGCAACACCCCCGACCGCCGCAGCCGTGCGAGGTCCGCCTCGTCCAAGGCGCTGGTCATCCCACTGACCTCCGACCACAGCCCCCACGCCATCGACACCGCGGGCAGCCCGAGCCCCCGCCGGTAGTCGGCCAGCGCGTCCAGGTACCCATTGGCCGCCGCGTAGTTCGCCTGCCCCGCATTGCCGAGCACGCCACCGGCGGCCGAGAAGAGGATGAAGAAGTCGAGTGGGGTGTGGTGGGTGAGTTGGTGGAGGTTCCAGGCGGTGTGGGTTTTGGGGCGGAGTACGGGGTGGGTGCGTTGGGGTGTGAGGTGGGTGAGGAGTGCGTCGTCGAGTGTGCCGGCGGTGTGGATGATGCCGGTGAGGGGGTGTTGGGGTGGGATGGTGTTGAGGGCGTTGGTGAGTTGTTGTTTGTTGGTGGTGTCGCAGGTGGTGATGGTGGGGGTGGCGCCGAGTTGGGTGAGTTGGTGGTGGAGTTGGGTGGCTCCGGGTGCGTTGGGTCCTTGGCGGGAGAGGATGAGGAGGTGGCGGATGTTGTGGTGGGTGACGAGGTGGTGGGCGATGAGGCTGCCGAGTACGCCGGTGCCACCGGTGATCACCACCGTCCCCTCGGTCCGCAACACCGGGACCTTGGCCCCCACCGACGGGCGACTGCGCTCCAACCGCGGCACCCACACGCGCCAGCCCCGCACGGCGTACTGCGGCTCGGACCCGCCGAGCACCTCAGCCAGCACCGTCCCCGAAGCGACGTCCGCATCCAGGTCCACCAGCGTGAACCGGTCCGGGTGCTCCGCCTGCGCGGACCGCACCGCGCCCCACACCGAGGCCGCCGCCAGGTTCGACACGGCCTCCGCCGAACCGCCTGCCGCGTCCTTGGCCGTGCCGTTCCTCGCACCGTTCCTTGCGCCGTTCGCGCCGCTGTCCCCGCCGGTAGCGGTGTCGGCCGGGGGCACCGCTACGGCCCCCCGGGTCACCAGCACCAGCCGCGCATCCGCGAACCTGTCGTCCGTCACCCACTCCTGAAGCACCGCGAGCATGCGTGTCACCGCCTCGCCCACCGCATCGGCCGACCGGCACTCCGCATCACTCGGCCACGGCCACGGCATGACCACCACCGCGGGCACGCCGGCCGGGGCCCGGTCCTCGCTCGCCGTCCCGGCGAGGGCCGCCAGCGTCGGATGGGCCGCGACCGTGCCGCCGGCCGCCAACAGCGCCGGACCGACCCCGAGCCCGTCCGTACCCACCACGGCACAGTCCGCCACTCGCGCGGCACCGGGAGCCCCGGTGGACACCTGTTGCCACGCCACCTGGAACAGCGAGTCCGCCACCGGCGCCCGGCCCGATGCGGTCAACTGCCGCTCGTCCACCGGCCGCACCGCCAGCTCGGCGACCGTCGCCACCGGCACACCCTGCTCATCGGCCACCGCGAGGGACATCGTGTCGGTCCCGGTGGGCGTCAGGCGTACGCGCAGGGCGCTCGCCCCGGTGGCGTGCAGGGTGACCCCGCTGAACGAGAACGGCAGCACCACGCGCTCCGCCCCGTCGAGCAGCGTCCCGTGCAGGGCCGCGTCCAGTAGGGCCGGGTGCAGGTCGAACCGGCCGGCGTCGACCCGCTGCGGCTGGGGCAAGCGCACCTCGGCGAACACCTCGGCACCGCGCCGCCAGGCAGCGCGCAACCCCTGGAACGCGGGCCCGTAGACCATGCCGTCCTCGGCCAACCGCGGATACAGCCCCTCGATGCCCACCGGCACGGCCCCCACCGGCGGCCAACTCGCCTCCGCGTCCCAACCGGGCTCCGCCACCGTGCCCACGTGCGGACCGGTGTCCGTGCTCGCGGACAGCGTCCCCGTCGCATGACAGGTCCACACCGTCTCCGTGGGGTGTGGGGGGTGGGGTGTGGAGTGGATGGTGAGGGGGTGTTGTCCGTTGGTGTTGGGGGTGCCGATGTGGATTTGGAGGTGTTGGGGTTGGTGGGGTGTGAGGGTGAGTGGGGTGTGGAGGGTGAGTTCGTCGATGTGGTGGAGTCCGGTGTGGTGTGCGGTGTGGAGGGCGAGTTCGAGGAGTGCGGTGCCGGGGAGGAGTGGGGTGTTCCAGAGGGCGTGGTCGTTGAGCCAGGGGTGGGTGTGGGTGGAGATCTGTCCGGTGTAGAGGGTCTCCTGGCTACCGGCAAGGTCCGTACGCGTCAGCAGGAACGGATGGTCCGCACGGTGCGCGTTCGGGTGCCTGGTGGAGGGGCTGGCGAGCCAGTAGTGCTGGCGTTGGAAGGGGTAGGTGGGGAGGTCGAGGTGGTTGGTGGTGGGTGGGAGGAGGTGGGTCCAGTTGGGGGGTGTGCCGTGGGCGGTGGTGGTGGCTGCTGCGGTGAGGAGTTGGGTCCAGGTGCCGTGGTCGCGGCGGAGGGTTCCGGTGATGGTGGCGGGGTGTCCGGTGGTGTCGGTGATGTCGTGGAGTGGGGTGGTGAGGACGGGATGCGGGCTGATCTCGATGAAGAGGGTGTGTCCGTTGTTCAGTGCGGTGGTGACGGAGTGGGTGAGGAGTACGGGTTGACGGAGGTTGGTGTACCAGTACTCGACGGTGAGGTGGGTGGTGTCCAGGGCCTCGCCGGTGGTGGTGGAGTAGAACGGGATGCCGCTCGCCTCCGGCTTCAACTCGCCCAAGCTGTCGGCCAGAGGGCTTTTCAGGGCTTCGACGTAGGGGCTGTGTGATGCGTAGTCGACGTTGATGCGGCGGGCGTGGATGTTGTGGTGTTCGCAGTGGGTGAGGAGTTGCTCTATTGCGGTGGTTTCGCCGGCGATGACGGTGGTGTGGGGTCCGTTGTGTGCGGCGATGTGGAGTTGGTCTCCCCATGCCCCGGGGAGTTGTTGGGTTGCTTCGGGGGTGAGGGTGACCGATGCCATCGCTCCTTGTCCGGTGAGGGTGGTGCGGATGGCTTGGCTGCGGAGTGCGGTGATGCGGGCGCCGTCTTCGAGGGTGAGTGCTCCGGCGATGACGGCGGCGGGGATTTCGCCTTGTGAGTGTCCGATGACGGCGGCGGGTTGGATGCCGAGGGACTGCCACACCCTGGCGAGAGAGACCATGACGGCAAACAGCGCGGGTTGGACGATGTCCACGCGCTCAATGGGTTCACCGTTGGTGAGTACCTCGGTCAGTGACCAGTCCACGTACGGTGCGAGCGCGTTTTCACACTCGGCTATTGACTGGCGGAAGACGTCGGATGTGGTGAGGAGTTCGGTAGCCATGCCGGTCCACTGCGAGCCCTGACCTGGGAAGACGAACACGGGCCGGCCGTGGTTGCCGCTGCCGGTGACGACGCCGGGGTGTTCCTGGCCGTTGGCGAGGGCGTGCAGGGTCTCGCGTAGGTGGTCGCGGTCGTGGGCGAGGAGTACGGCGCGGTGTTCCAGGGGGGTCCGGCCGAGCAGGGTGTGGGCGATCGCGTACGGATCGGTGTCGGGGTGTTCTTCGACGTACGCGGCAAGTTGCGCGGCCTGGGCACGCAGGGCTTGGGTGTCGCGGGCCGAGATAACGACCGGCACCACACCCGTGGCAATCCCTGTGGCCTCGTCGCCCGAGGTGTCCTCGGCCGGCAGCTCGGCCGCCTCTTCCGGGGCTTCTTCCAGGATGACGTGGGCGTTGGTGCCGCTGATGCCGAAGGCGGAGACCGCCCCGCGCCGGGGCTCGGCCCCGGCCCGTACCCACGGGCGCTCCTCGGTCAGCAACTCGACGGCACCGGCTGCCCAGTCCACGTGCGTGGTGGGCCGGGAGACGTGCAGGGTGCGGGGGAGCACCCCGTGCTGGAGTGCGAGAACCGTCTTGATGACCCCGGAGATGCCGGCGGCGGCCTGGGTGTGTCCGATGTTGGACTTGAGCGAACCCAGCCACAGCGGCCGGTCGGCCGGTCGGTCCTGCCCGTAGGTGGCGAGCAGCGCCTGTGCCTCGATCGGGTCACCCAACCGGGTGCCCGTGCCGTGCGCCTCCACCGCGTCGACCTGGTCCCCGGTCAGTCGGGCGTCGGCCAGTGCGGCGCGGATGACGCGTTGTTGGGAGGGGCCGTTCGGGGCGGCGAGGCCGTTGGACGCGCCGTCCTGGTTGGTCGCCGAGCCCCGGATGACGGCGAGCACCTGGTGGCCGTTGCGCCGGGCGTCCGAGAGCCGTTCGAGCAGCACCATGCCGGCGCCCTCGGACAGGCCGAAGCCGTCGGCGTCGTCCGAGAACGCCATGCAGCGGCCGTTCTCCGACAACGCGCCCATCCGGTTGAAGCCGATGAACACGTCCGGTGTGGGCATCACCACGACGCCGCCGGCCAGCGCCATCGAGCATTCGCCGGCACGCATCGCCTGGGTGGCCAGGTGCAGCGCGACCAGCGAGGACGAGCATGCGGTGTCCACCGTGACGGCGGGCCCCTCAAGCCCGTACGTATAGGCCAGCCGGCCCGATATGACACTGGTGACGCTGCCCGTGATGACGTAGTCCTGGACCGCGTCCGGCGCGTCGGCCGACTTCGGCCCGTACCCGTGCGACATCGCCCCCACGAACGCCCCGGTGCGGGTGCCGCGCAGCGTCGCCGGGTCGATGCCCGCCCGCTCGAACGCCTCCCAGGAGGTTTCGAGGACCAACCGCTGCTGCGGGTCCATGGCTAGTGCCTCGCGCGGACCGATGCCGAAGAACGCCGCATCGAAACCGGCGACGTCCCGCAGGAACCCACCCTCCCGGGCGGGCCGGCGGCCGGCTCCGGCGGGGTCGGCGTCGCCAACGCCGAACGCCTCGGCCAGGTCCCAACCCCGGTCGGTCGGCGGCGACGAGATCGCGTCACCGCCGCTTTCGACCAGGCGCCACAGGTCATCCGGGCTGGTCACGCCGCCGGGCAGCCGGCAGGCCATGGCGATGATGGCGATCGGGTCGTCATCGGCGGCCGGCGCCGCGACCACCGCGCCCCGCCCGGCCGCGGCGGCGACCGGCTGCTCCACCAACAACGTACGCAGGTGCGCCGCCAGCGCGAGCGGCGTCGGGTAGTCGAACACGAGGGTGGCCGGCAGCCGCAGCCCGGTCGCCTCCGCGAGACGGTTGCGCAGGGCCACCGACGTCAACGAGTCGAACCCGGCGTCCTTGAACGCACGGTCCGGGCGGGCGGACTCCGCGGAACCGAGCCCCAGCACCACCACGGCGTGCCCGGTGACCAACTCCGTCAGCGCCGCCTCCTGATCCGCCACGGACAGCGCGGCCAACCGGTCGCGCAACTGCGCGGCGACACCGCCGGCCCCCTCGTTGTCCCCGTCCGCGTCGGACTTGGCGAGCAACCGCCGGGCCGCGGGCAACTCGTCAAGGAGCCGACTCGGCCGCATCGAGGTGAACAGCGGTACGAAGCGCGCCCAGTCGATGTCGGCCACGGCCACGAAGGTGTCGTCGTGGTCGAGCGACTCCTTGAGCGCGGCGACGGCCAACGGGGCCGGCATCAGCGGCAGCCCCTGCTGGCGCACCCGCTCCCGGGTCTCCTCGACGTCCACCCCGTCGAGGTTCTGCCAGGTGTGGACGGCGTCCTCCCACACACCCCAGGCCACCGACGTCATCGGCACCCCGCGCGCACGCCACTGCTCCGCCAGCGCGTCGAGGGCCGCGTTCGCCGCCGCGTACGCCGCGTGGTCGCCACTGCCCCAGAAGCCCGCGATGGACGAGAAGAGGACGAACGCGTCCAACTCACCGGGCTCCAACAACTCCGCCAGGTGCACCGCACCGTCCACCTTCGCGGCCAGCACCGCGTCCAGGCTGGACAACGTCGTGTCACCCACCGGAGCGAGCTCGATGAACGCCGCGGCGTGCAGCACGGTACGCACCGTGTGCCCCTCCGCCCGCAACCCGGCCAGCAGCGCCGCCACCGCGTCACGGTCGGCCACGTCGCACGCCGCCACGGACACCGCGACACCCTGCCGCTCCAGGTCCGCCACCAGCTCCGGCGCGCCCGGCGCGTCCGGCCCCGACCTGCTGACCAGCACCAGATGCTCCGCGCCCTGGGCCACCAGCCACTCCGCCAACCGGGGCGCGAGGCTCCCGGTCCCGCCGGTGATCAAGGTCGTGCCCCGGGGCCGCCACCGCCGGGCCGGTGCCGCTCCACCCGCCGCACTCACCATTCGCCGTGCGAACAATCCCCCAGAACGCACCGCCACCTGGTCCTCGCCCGTCGCGCCGGACAGCACCTGCCGCAGCAGGGCGACCGCACGCGCGTCCAGGCCCGCCGGCAGATCGACCAACCCACCCCACAGCCCCGGGTGTTCAAGGGCGACCACCCGGCCGAGCCCCCACACCTGCGCCTGCACCGGATCGGCCGGGCCGTCCGACGGGCCCGTGGACACCGCGCCGCGGGTGACGCTCCACAGCGGCGCCCGCACCCCGAGCTCATCCAGCGCCTGAACCAGGGTCAACGTCAGCGCCACTCCGGTCGCCAGCGCGCCGTACCGCGGATGCGGACGCGCGTCCAACCCCAGGAACGACAGCACACCGGCCGCCCCGCCCCCGTCGTCCGCACCGCGTGCCTCGGCGATGACGTCCCGCAACCGGCTACCGAGCACCGCACGATCGTCGTCCGTATCGGCCAGCTCGACCGGTACGACCCGCACGCCGTGACCGCCGAGTACGTCCAGCGCCTCGGCCACCCACGGGTCCGACCGCTGGCCGGCGGTGAGCACCACGAGCCAGGTTCCGGCCAGCGGCGCCGGCGACACCCGGGCGACCGGCTTCCAACCGATCCGGTAGCGCCACCCGTCGACCGCATCGCGCTCCCGGTGCTGCCTGCGCCACGCCGACAGCGTCGGCACCAGCGCGGACAGCGACGCACGCCCGGCCTCGTCCTCGATCTGCAACGCCTCCGTCAACGCACCGACGTCACCCTCATCGACCGCCGCCCAGAACCCCGCGTCCACCGCGTCCACCACGGCAGCCCCCGCTTCGACACCCGCAGCGGCCTCGTCGTAGATCCACAGGTGCTGGCGTTGGAAGGGGTAGGTGGGGAGGTTGAGGCGAGCGGTTGTGGGTGGGAGGAGGTGGGTCCAGTTGAGGGGTGTGCCGTGGGCGGTGGTGGTGGCTGCTGCGGTGAGGAGTTGGGTCCAGGTGCCGTGGTCGCGGCGGAGGGTTCCGGTGATGGTGGCGGGGTGTCCGGTGGTGTCGGTGATGTCGTGGAGTGGGGTGGTGAGGATGGGGTGGGGGCTGATTTCGATGAAGAGGGTGTGTCCGTTGTTCAGTGCGGTGGTGACGGCGTGGGTGAGGAGTACGGGTTGGCGGAGGTTGGTGTACCAGTAGTCGGCGGTGAGTTGGGTGGTGTCCAGGGTTTCGCCGGTGGTGGTGGAGTAGAGCGGAATGTCGCTCTTGCGAGGTGTCAACGCGTCGAGAGATGCGCCGAGTTGGTCGCGGATTGCCTCCACGTACGGCGTGTGTGATGCGTAGTCAACGTTGATGCGGCGGGCGTGGATGCCTTGCTGTTCGCAGTGGTCGAGTAGTTGCTCTACTGCGGTGGTTTCGCCGGCGATGACGGTGGTGTGGGGTCCGTTGTGGGCGGCGATGTGGAGCTGGTCTCCCCATGCCCCGGGGAGTTGTTGGGTTGCTTCGGGGGTGAGGGTGACCGATGCCATCGCTCCTTGTCCGGTGAGGGAGGTGCGGATGGCCTGGCTGCGGAGCGCGGTGACCCGAGCGCCGTCTTCCAGCGTCAGTGCTCCGGCGATGACGGCGGCGGGGATTTCGCCTTGTGAGTGTCCGATGACGGCGGCGGGTTGGATGCCGAGGGACTGCCACACCCTGGCGAGAGAGACCATGACGGCGAAGAGTGCGGGTTGGACGATGTCCACACGCTCGATCGACTCACCGTTGGTCAGCACATCCGTCAACGACCACTCGACGTATGGCGTGAGTGCGTTCTCACACTCGGCTATTGACTGGCGGAAGACGTCCGAGGTGGTGAGGAGTTCGGTGGCCATGCCGGTCCACTGCGAGCCCTGCCCCGGGAAGACGAACACGGGCCGGCCGTGGTTGCCGCTGCCGGTGACGGCGCTGGGGTGTTCCTGGCCGTCCGCGAGGGCGTGGAGTTGCTCCAGCAGGTGGTCGCGGTCGTGGGCGAGGAGTACGGCGCGGTGTTCGAGGGTGGCTCGGCTGGTGAGGAGGGTGTGGGCGATGGCGTACGGGGTGGCGCTCGGGTGCTCTTCGATGTACGCGGCGAGTTGTGCGGCCTGGGCGCGTAGGGCTTGGGTGTCGCGGGCGGAGATGACTACCGGCACCACACCCGTGGCGATCTTGGGGCCTTCGTCTCCCTGGATGGATTCCTGCCGTGGCGCCTCTTCCGGGGCTTGCTCCAGGATGACGTGGGCGTTGGTGCCGCTGATGCCGAAGGAGGAGACGGCGGCTCGGCGGGGGCGGTCGGTCTCGGGCCAGGGGCGGGCTTGGGTGAGCAGGCGTACGGCCCCGGACTGCCAGTCGACGTGCGGCGTGGGTTCGTCCACGTGCAGCGTCTTGGGCAGGGTGCCGTGTTGCATGGCTTGCACCATTTTGATGATGCCGCCGACGCCTGCTGCGGCTTGGGTGTGTCCGATGTTGGACTTCAGCGAACCCAGCCACAGCGGCCGGTCCGCCGGTCGGTCCTGCCCGTAGGTGGCGAGCAGCGCCTGTGCCTCGATCGGGTCACCCAACCGCGTTCCCGTGCCGTGCGCCTCCACCACGTCCACGTCTGCCGGGGTCAGCCGGGCGTTCTTGAGGGCCTGGGTGATGGCCCTCTCCTGTGCCGGGCCGTTCGGCGCCGAGAAGCCGCTGCTGCTGCCGTCCTGGTTGATGGCTGACCCGCGGAGTACGGCGAGTACGTGGTGGCCGTTGCGCTGTGCGTCGGAGAGGCGTTCCAGCACCAGGACGCCGACGCCCTCGCCCCAGCCGGTGCCGTCGGCTGCTGCGGCGAACGCCTTGCAGCGGCCGTCGGGAGACAGGCCGCGCTGACGGCTGAACTCGACGAACCCGACCGGTGCGGTCATCACCGTGACGCCCCCGACGAGGGCCATCGAGCACTCGCCTGCGCGTAGCGACTGGCCCGCCAGATGCAGCGCGACCAGCGATGACGAACACGCCGTGTCCACCGTGACCGCGGGCCCTTCGAGGCCCAGGGTGTAGGCGATGCGGCCCGACACCACACTGCCCAGGCTGCCCGTCATCAGGTAACCCTCAAGGTCCTCCGGCGTCTCCTGGAGCGGAGCGGCGTAGTCCTGGTGCATCACACCGGCGAACACCCCGGTCCGGCTGCCCTGCACCGAGGTGGGGTCGATCCCCGCGCGCTCCAGTGCCTCCCAGGAGACTTCGAGCAGGATGCGCTGCTGCGGGTGCATGGCCGTCGCCTCGCGCGGACTGATCCCGAAGAACTCGGGGTCGAAGTCGGCCGCGCCGCGCAGGAATCCACCGGACCTGGTGTAGGTCTTGCCGGTGGCGTCCGGGTCCGGGTCGTAGAGCTCGGTGAGGTCCCAGCCGCGGTCCTCGGGGAATGCGGAGATCGCGTCGCCCCCGCCCGCCACCAACTGCCACAGTTCCTCGGGCGAGCTCACGTCCCCGGGGTAGCGGCAGGCCATGCCGACGATCGCGATCGGCTCGGAGGCCGCTGTGACCAGCGCGTTGTTGCGCTGCCGCAGGGACTCGACCTCTTTGAGGGAGGCCCGCAGTGCCTTGACGACTTCTTCGCTCGATGCGGTCATCGATAACTCCGAACCTCGTGGAATGAACGATCAGTTGTCACCGAGGGCCACCCGGACCAGGTCGTCCAGGTTCATCGCGTCCAGCGCGCTGCCCTGCTGCTCCGCCACCGGCGCGGCGGGTTGCCCACCCGTGGACTCCGCGAGACCCAGCAGGGTCCGTACGAGCCCCGCCTCTTCGAACCTGGCCAGCGGGATCGCGGCCAGCGCCCGGCGGAACTCCGCCTCGTTCGGCGCCCCGTCGTCCCCGTCCGGGCCGGGCCCGCCGGCGCCGGTCCCCACGGCCTCGTCGTCGGGGAAGAGTTCGGCCGCCAGGAAGCGGCCCATGGCGGTGGGGGTGGGATGGTTGAAGATCAGAGTGGCGGGCAGCGCCCTGCCGACCTCGGCGCCCAGCCGGTTGCGGAGGTCGAGCGCGGTCAGCGAGTCGACACCGAGGTCGAGGAAGCCGCGGCCGGGATCGACCGAGTCCAGGGTGGGGTGGCCGAGCACGGTCGCCACCTGGCTCCGTACGAGGTCGACCAGGGCCCGGTGGCGCTCATCGGGCGCAAGGCCCGCGAACCGCTGTACGCCATCTGCCGTCTCGCCCCGCCCGGCCGAACGCAGCGGAGCGGGGCCCGCGGCTCGTACCAACTGCCGCAGGAGGGCCGGTACTTCAGGCTGGCTGCGCAGGGCGGCGAAGTCCAGGACGGCGGGCACCAGCGCGCCGCGCCCGCCACCCGCACTGCCGCCTGTCGGCCTCTCGGCCGGATGGGCGGTCGCGTCGTGTGACCCGCCGGCGGCGTTCCGCAGGCCGTCGGCTGTCTCGTCCGGCCCATCGGCCGAGTCGCCCAACCCGTCGGCTGCGCTGCGTGGCTTGCCGGCTGTGTCACCCGGTCCACCGGCCGTGTCGCCCGGCCCTTCGGCCTCCGACTCACCGCCGACCGCGGCCCGCGCATCGGCCTCGGCCCGCACCGCCAAGTCGAACAGGGCGAGCCCCTGCTCGGTCGCCATGGGGGCCAGGCCCGTGCGGCCCAGCCGACGCAGATCGGCCTCCGCCAGGTGGTCGGTCATCCCGCCCGCCTCGGCCCACAGCCCCCAGGCCAGGGCGAGGCCGGGCAGCCCGGCCGCACGGCGGTGCTGTGCCAGCGCGTCGAGGAAGGCGTTGGCCGCCGCGTAACTCGCCTGCCCCGCCTGGCCGAGCGTGCCGGCAGCCGACGAGTAGAGCACGAAGGCCCGCAGGTCGTAAGGGCGTGTCAGTTCGTGCAGATGCCAGGCCGCGTCCACCTTCGGCCGCAGCACCGCCGCGACCCGCTCCGGCGTCAACGAGCCGACCACCCCGTCGTCCAGCACCCCGGCCGTGTGCACCACACCGGTCAGCGGGAGGTCGGCGGGGACCGCCCGGAGCGCCGTGGCCAGCGCCGCGCGGTCCGTGACGTCACAGGCGACCACCGTCACCCTGGCCCCCGCCGCCGTCAACTCCGCGCGCAACTGCTCCGCGCCGTCGGCCGCCGGACCGCGCCGGCTCACCAGCAGCAGGCTGCGCACCCCGTACGCGGCGACCAGGTGCCGGGCGAGCACGCCCCCGAGCAGCCCGGTGCCACCGGTGATCAGCACCGTCCCCGTGCCGTCGAAGGGGCTCGCCCCCGCACCGGCCGAAGGCGCCACCTTGGTCAACCGTGGCGCGAACAACATGCCTGCGCGCGCAGCGAGTTGAGGCTCATCCGAAGCGCCGCGCGCGAGCGCGCGCAGCAGGGCCAGGTACGAGTTGGGGTCGCCGTCGAGATCGGCGAGCGCCAACCGGCCGGGATGCTCCGACCGCGCGGACCGCAACAAACCCCACAGCGGGGCCCGGACCAGGTCCACGGGCTCGTCCCCGGCCCGTACGGTCACCGCCCCGCGGGTGAGCAACACCAGACGGGAGGCGGCGAACCGCTCATCGGCCAGCCAGGACTGCACGAGCGCAAGCCCCTCACGGACGGCCGCGTGTGCCGCCCCGACCACCCCGCCCGAACCCTGCGCGCGGGCCCCGGACTCCGACCCGGCCCCGAACCCTGACACGTCCCCAGCCGCAGCTTCGCCGTCGGGCGTGGCCTCGCCATCGGCGAGGAACGGTACGAGCACCGTGTCCGGCACCTGGCCCCCCGCGTCGACCGCGGCGACCAACGCGCCGAGGTCGTCGGCCACCCGTTCCGGAGCCGCGTCCGCGAGGTCGGGGAGCAGCGCCGCGGACCCGACGAGTACGGGCCGGCCGGCACTGGTCGGCGGAACGTCAACGACCGTCGCTGGCACCCAATCCACGTGGTACAGCGGGTCGTTGAGCCCGCTGGCAACGGCCCGGAACTGTTCGGCGGTCACCGATCGCAGCGTCAGCGCGTCGATCGAGACGACCGGCTGGCCCGTCGTGTCCGTGGCCAGCACGGCGACCGTGTCGGTCCCGGTGGGCGTCAGGCGTACGCGCAGGGCGCTGGCCCCGGTGGCGTGCAGGGTGACCCCGCTGAAGGTGAACGGCAGCCGCACCTGGTCCGAGCCCTCAAGCAGCGTCCCGTGCAGGGCCGCGTCCAGTAGGGCCGGGTGTACGTCGAACCGGTCGGCGTCCGCCAGTTGCGGCTCAGCCAACTCGACCTCCGCCACCACGTCGCCACCCACCTGCGCGAGCCGCCGCAAACCCTGGAAGGCGGGCCCGTAGTCAAAACCGACCGCGGCCAGCCGCTCGTAGACCCCGTCGGCCCCGTCGAGCACGTCCCCGCGCCCGGGCCACGCCCCTTCCGTCGGCAGCGCCCCCTTCGCCGACACCAGGCCCACCGCGTGCTGCACCCATCCCTCACCCTCCGTGGGGTGTGGGGGGTGGGGTGTGGAGTGGATGGTGAGGGGGTGTTGTCCGTTGGTGTTGGGGGTGCCGATGTGGATTTGGAGGTGTTGGGGTTGGTGGGGTGTGAGGGTGAGTGGGGTGTGGAGGGTGAGTTCGTCGATGTGGTGGAGTCCGGTGTGGTGTGCGGTGTGGAGGGCGAGTTCGAGGAGTGCGGTGCCGGGGAGGAGTGGGGTGTTCCAGAGGGCGTGGTCGTTGAGCCAGGGGTGGGTGTGGGTGGAGATCTGTCCGGTGTAGAGGGTCTCCTGGCTACCGGCAAGGTCCGTACGCGTAAGAGAGAAGGGGTGCCCGGTGGCCCCACTCCCCAGGTGTGGGCTGGGAGAGGAAGCAGTGAGCCAGTAGTGCTGGCGTTGGAAGGGGTAGGTGGGGAGGTCGGGGCGAGCGGTGGTGGGTGGGAGGAGGTGGGTCCAGTTGGGGGGTGTGCCGTGGGCGGTGGTGGTGGCTGCTGCGGTGAGGAGTTGGGTCCAGTTGCCGTGGTCGCGGCGGAGGGTTCCGGTGATGGTGGTGGGGTGTCCGGTGGTGTCGGTGATGTCGTGGAGTGGGGTGGTGAGGATGGGGTGGGGGCTGATTTCGATGAAGAGGGTGTGTCCGTTGTTCAGTGCGGTGGTGACGGCGTGGGTGAGGAGTACGGGTTGGCGGAGGTTGGTGTACCAGTAGTCGGCGGTGAGTTGGGTGGTGTCGAGGGTTTCGCCGGTGGTGGTGGAGTAGAACGGGATGTCGCTCGCCGTCGGCTTCAACTCGCCCAAGCTGTCGGCTAGTTGGCTTTTCAGGGTTTCGACGTAGGGGCTGTGTGATGCGTAGTCGACGTTGATGCGGCGGGCGTGGATGCCCTGCTGTTCGCAGTGCGTGAGGAGTTGCTCTATTGCGGTGGTTTCGCCGGCGATGACGGTGGTGTGGGGTCCGTTGTGTGCGGCGATGTGGAGTTGGTCTCCCCATGTTCCGGGGAGTTGTTGGGTTGCTTCGGGGGTGAGGGTGACCGATGCCATGGTGCCGTGGCCGGTGAGGGTGGTGTGGATGGCTTGGCTGCGGAGCGCGGTGACCCGGGCGCCGTCTTCCAGGGTCAGTGCTCCGGCGATGACGGCGGCGGGGATTTCGCCTTGGGAGTGTCCGATGACGGCGGCGGGTTGGATGCCGAGGGATTGCCATACCTTGGCGAGGGAGATCATGACGGCGAAGAGTGCGGGTTGGACGATGTCGACGCGCTCGATGGGTTCACCGTTGGTGAGTACTTCGGTGAGTGACCAGTCCACGTACGGTGCGAGTGCGTTCTCGCATTCGGCTATTGACTGGCGGAAGACGTCGGATGTGGTGAGGAGTTCGGTGGCCATGCCGGTCCACTGCGAGCCCTGACCTGGGAAGACGAACACGGGCCGGCCGTGGTTGCCGCTGCCGGTGACGACGCCGGGGTGTTCCTGGCCGTTGGCGAGGGCGTGCAGGGTCTCGCGTAGGTGGTCGCGGTCGTGGGCGAGGAGTACGGCGCGGTGTTCGAGGGTGGCTCGGCCGGTCAGCAGGGTGTGGGCGATGGTGTGCGGGCCGGTGTCGGGGTGTTCTTCGACGTACGCGGCAAGTTGCGCGGCCTGGGCGCGCAGGGCTTGGGTGTCGCGGGCGGAGATGACCAACGGCACCACACCCGTGGCAATCGCCGTGGCATCGTCGCCCGGGGCATCCTCGGACGCCGGCCCGGCTGCCTCTTCTGGGGCTTGCTCCAGGATGACGTGGGCGTTGGTGCCGCTGATGCCGAAGGAGGAGACGGCGGCTCGGCGGGGGCGGTCAGTCTCGGGCCAGGGGCGGGCTTCGGTGAGCAGGCGTACGGCCCCGGACTCCCAGTCGACGTGCGGCGTGGGCTCGTCCACGTGCAGCGTCTTTGGCAGGGTGCCGTGTTGCATGGCTTGCACCATTTTGATGATGCCGCCGACGCCTGCTGCGGCTTGGGTGTGTCCGATGTTGGACTTCAGCGAACCCAGCCACAGCGGCCGATCGGCCGGTCGGTCCTGCCCGTAGGTGGCGAGCAGCGCCTGTGCCTCGATCGGGTCACCCAACCGCGTGCCCGTGCCGTGCGCCTCCACCACGTCCACGTCTGCCGGAGTGAGGCGCGCATCGGCGAGGGCCTGCCGGATCACCCGTTGTTGGGCCGGACCGCTCGGTGCGCTCAACCCGTTGGACGCGCCGTCCTGGTTGATGGCTGACCCGCGGAGTACGGCGAGTACGTGGTGGCCGTTGCGCTGTGCGTCGGAGAGGCGTTCGAGGAGGAGTACGCCGACGCCTTCGCCCCAGCCGGTGCCGTCGGCTGCTGCGGCGAATGCCTTGCAGCGGCCGTCGGGGGAGAGGCCGCGTTGGCGGCTGAATTCGATGAACATGCCGGGGGCGGCCATGATGGCGGCGCCGCCGGCGAGGGCGAGGGTGGTTTCCCCGCGGCGTAGTGATTGGGCGGCCAGGTGCAGCGCGACCAGCGAGGACGAGCAGGCCGTGTCGACCGTGAGCGCCGGGCCTTCGAGCCCGAACACGTACGACAACCGCCCGGACAGCACACTGACGGTGCTGCCGGTCAGCACATGACCGTTGACCCGTTCGGACGCCAGGTGCATGGGCTCGCCGTAGTCCTGCGTCATCGCGCCGATGAACACGCCGCCGGGGCTGCCGCGCAGCGCCGTCGGGTCGATGCCCGCCCGCTCGAACGCCTCCCAGGTGGCTTCCAGGAGCACCCGCTGCTGCGGGTCCATGGCCAGCGCCTCGCGCGGACCGATACCGAAGAAGCCCGCGTCGAACTGGTCGGCGTCGTGCAGGAAACCACCCTCGCTGACGTACGTCGTGCCGGGGCGGTCCGGGTCCGGGTCGTGCAGGCCGTCCCAGCCCCGGTTCACGGGGAACGGGGAGAGGGCGTCCGTGCCGTCGGCGACCAGGCGCCACAGGGCGTCGGGGGTGTCGGCGCCGCCGGGGAAACGGCAGCTCATCGCGATGATGGCGATCGGCTCGTCGGCGGTCACGGGCCCGGCAGCGAGGGGTGCGACGGGGCCCGGGCCGCCGGGGTGCACCAGCGCGTCGTGCACGTACGAGACGACCGCCTCGACCGTCGGCCGGTCGAAGAGCAGGGTCATCGGGAGCGGCAGGCCCGTCGCGGCCACCAGCCGGTTGCGCAGTTCGACGGCGGTGAGCGAGTCGAACCCCAGCTCCTTGAACGGTCGACGGACCTCGTGCCCTTCGAGGGCGCGGCCCCCGCGCACCGCGCCGACCTGGGCGCGTACCAAATCCGTCAGCCAGGCGGACCGCTCGGCCGCGGAGCGCGCGGCGAGTTCGCGGCGGAGCCGGACGGTGGGGCCTGCGCCGCCGCCAGCGGCCCGCTCGGCCGCACTGCCGGTCGCCTCCGCGTCGAACGGATAGTGGGGCAAGCGCATCCGCTGGGCGCCCGAGCCCCGGAACAGGGCGCCCCAATCGACCGCGACCCCGCGCACGTACGACTCCGCCAGGGAGTGCAGAAAGGCAGGCACGCCGGGGGCGCGCCGGCGCAGGGAGCCCACCACGGTGGTGTGCGCGCCAAGGCCCTCGTCCTCCACCGTCTCCTGCATCGCACCCAACAGCACCGGATGCGGGCTGACCTCGATGAACGTCCGGTGACCCGCTGCCAGCAGGGCGCGGGTGGCCTGCTCGAAGCGGATCTCCCGGGTGATGTTGCGCTGCCAGTACGGGCCGTCGAGCCCCGCGGTCTCCAAGTGGCCACCGGTCAGCGACGAGTAGAAGGGAAGCGATGACGCGCGCGCCTCCCGGCCGGCCAGCCCGCCGAGCAGGAGGTCGTTGTCCAGGTGTAGCGCGGGCGAGTGCGCTGGTAGGTCGTTCCCGAGCAGCTTGGCGCGCACCCCGTCCGCGTCCAACTCGGCCAGCAGCTCGGCCACTGCCGCCCGGTCGCCGCTGAACAGTACGGAGTGCGGGCCGTTGGAGCCCGCGAAGTGCAGCCGGTCGCCCCAGCGGGCGAGCCGGCGCTCCAGATCGGCGCGGCACGCCAGAGCCGAGGCCAGGTCGCCGTCGCCGGTCGCGCCCGCCTGGGCGCGGCTCCACAGGGCCACCACCTGCGCGGCTTCCTCCAGCGTGAGTGCCCCGGCGAGGTGCGCGGCGGCTATCTCGCCCAGGCTGGCGCCCACCACGGCCGCCGGCTCGATGCCGCACGCGCGCCACAGTGCGGCGAGCGAGACCATGACGGCGAACAGGGCGGGCTGTACGACGTCGACGGCCCGCAACTCGGGGGCGCCCGGCACACCGCGCAGCACCTCGTACAGGTCCCAGTCGACGTACGGCTCCAGCGCGTCCGCGCAGGCGCGGAGCTCGTGCCGGAAGACCTCGGAGGACTCCACCAGGTCCAGGGCCATCCCCGGCCACTGCGAACCCTGCCCGGGGAAGACGAAGACCGGGCGCAGGTCGCCGGCCCCGTCGGCTCCGGCCCCGACCTCGGCGGCCCCAGCCCCGGGGCCCTGCTGGGCGGCGTCCACGACCAGCGGGGTGAAGGTGCCGTCGGCGACGGCGCGCAGTCCGAGCAGGGCATCGGCACGGTCGGCCGCCAGGACGACGGCCCGGTGCGCGAACGCGGAGCGGGTGGTGGCCAGTGACAGCCCGAGGTCCTTCAGGTCGAGCGAGGGAAGATCCGTGACGCGCTGGTGAAGGGCCGCGGCCGTGGCTCGTAGGGCGGCGTCGCTGTGCCCGGAGAGGACGAGCGGGACCAGGGGAGCGGTGTCCAGCGGTACGGCGCCCGGGACCTTCGGCGCGCCGGCGCGAGTGGCGGGCGGTACGGGGGCGGCGCCCACCAAGGCGACCACCTCCGCCGCGGTGCGCTCGGCGCTCCCCGCCGGGAACGTGTCGGAGGTGTCGGACGGGGCGGCGTCCGGCGCCCGGTCCGACGCGGTGCCGTCGGACAGCACTCCGTACACCCGGCCCCCGGCCAGGGCCGCTTGCGAGCGTCGGCACAGCACCACCACGACGCCGCCGGCCCCGCCGACCCCTGCGGTTCCGGGGCTGACCGCGCCGGCGAGCGCGAGATCGACCGTGCCGTGGCGCAGCTCGTCGGCGGCGAGCGCCACCGCGGCCCGTACCGCGTCCCGGCCCGATGGCGCCGCGCCGCGCCGGCCCACCGTGGCCCGGGGGCCGGTCAGGCGCAGGCCGGCGGCGACCTGTTCGGCCAGGCCGCCGGCGCCGTCACCGCCGGGACCCACACCGCGAGGACCGCCGTCACCGTCGCCGCAGGCGTCGGCCGTGGCGAAGAAGCACCCGGTGCGGCCGTCGGCGAGCGCGCCGGGCACGGTCCCGCCGTCTTCCAGTGCGGTCCATGCCAACCGCAGTGCCAGCGAGAGATCGGCGGTCGGTTCGGTCGTCGCCGGGAGCGAGAAGAAGGCGCGGTCGGCGTCCGGGGCGGGTTGCGCCCCGCCTCCTCGGTGGGCGGCGAGTCCGACGATGACGACGGGATCGGCTTGCTGGCTTGGCTGCGGCACGGGCTTCCTCATCGACTCGTCTCACCATCCGGTGCACCGGCAGGGTGATGGCTCGTGGGCAAGGGATCGGGTGAGCGGCGCAGGCGGCGATCCGTCGCCGAGCAGGCCGCAGGGCATCGACCGCGTCCATCGGGAGAGCACGCTGAGCCCTCGTCAACGGCCCGCAACCGCAGGCCGCGCCACGCTCGTCCGCCCCCCTGGTACCTACGGCGATCATTGCCCCGCGCCCGGGCGAGAACAGTTGAGCTGGTGGCTCCCGTGGTGCTCCCCCGTGCGCTGATCAGCACCCTGCCACGGGGATCTTGGAGTCATCTTGGAGCCAACTTGGAGCAGTCTTGCGGTGGTTGAGGCGTAAATGAAGATGGCCCGCTCCGGCCTGTCCTGGGACAGGTTCGAAGCGGGCCATCAGCGGCTTCGCGACCGTCGATGCCACGGCGCGTGGGCCGGGGCCGGGCGTGAAGGGGCCCGGGAGCCTCGGGGCTCCGGGGGCTCGGGGAGTCAGCGAATGGGGGACATGTGGCTCGGGCGTCGGCGCTCGGACGTCGGATCACCGCACAGGATCCGCCGGAACAGCGTCTGCAACTCCTCGCCCGGATCGATCCCGTACTCGTCAGCCAGCGCACGCCGCGCGCGGTGGTAGGTGTCGATCGCCTCCACGCGCCGACCCGCGTGACACAGCGCCCGCATCAGCAGCAGGTTGAAGCGCTCCCTGGTCGGGAAACGGGCGCTCAGCGCCGACAGCTCGGCCGCGATCACCGAGATGTCCCCGGGCTCCGCGAGCCGGGCCTCCCAGTAGCTCTCCAGCGCCAGCAGCCACAGCTCGTCGAACCGGGCGGCCACCTGCGCGCCGAGCGTGTAGTCACTGACCTCCGGATGGGCGCCCCCGCGCCACAGCGCCAGGGCCCGCTCCAGCGAATGGCACGCCTGCTGCGGCCGGCCCGCCAGCAGGAGCCGCCGGCCCTCCTGCATCAGCCGTTCGAAGCGCACCGCGTCGACGCTCTCCGGATCGACCGCGAGGACGTAGCCGGCGGCCTCGCGCCGCAACACGTTGTCCCGGCTGCGCGGTGGTCGATGCGGCTCCAAAGTGCGCCGCAGATTGGACACGTAACTGTGCAGGTTCGTCATTGCCGCGCTGGGTGCCCTGCGCGGCCAGACGGCCTCCGTGAGCTGCTCCGCGGTCACCGGATGGCCCGGGGTGAGAAGCAGTGCGGACAACACGGCTCGCTGTCGGGCCGAGCCAAGGTTTACCGGACTGCCGTGAACACTTACCCCGACCGGACCAAGGACGTGGAAATGCACTAGATAATCCACGGTCGAAAAGACCCCCGAATGTTGTCGATAGGAACCTGGTGACGCGACGTGCAGACGGTAACGCCCTAACGCCTGGTCACGTGTTCTTACCCGATGGGTGCCAGCGTACTGACCGAAACGTGAAAGTGAAGGGCTGGAGTTGCCGCGCATCAACTGATATGGCGCGGCGTCCTGGTACTGGCCAACTCATCGGGCCGGGGTCGAATCAGCCTCGCTGACCTGCGGCTTCGCGAGGCGGATCGAGAGGGGGCGGAGGCGTCTTGCCGGGGCCGTCGGCCAAGGTGAACGGTGTTTCGGCGATTGAAACATCGATGTGTAAAAGAATTGTTTATTCGTCGCGACGGTTGAGTGCGGTCGGCCCATCGGGCCGTGCGCGGCAAAGTGATTCACCATGTCGCCGGCTGTCCAGATAGTGACACGTCCCTTGCTTACCCGACGGTAAGAAGGGGCGCTGGCGGCGATCATCGGGATTGGCGTGAAACCGTCTTCTCCTGGCCCGCGTCCGTCGCGTCCGCCGTGCTGGTCCCGGGCCCGCCCGCATCCTGCCGGGCGGTGGGTCGAAGTGGCTGCCGAGCTCCGCGCCGCGGCCCTTCGGGCAGGTTGGGCGCTGGTTCCGATGGCGGTGCCCATGCGGCGGGGCCGGGGCTCTGCGGGGCGGGTGCCTAGTCCCGCAGGAGTAGCGGGCCCGGTATGGGTGTCGCGGTACGCCGCGTGGCGCCGCACCTTCGGGACATGCGGAAAGCGCGGCTGGCATATGGCCCGACCGTATTTTCGCACGCCGATCCGGAAAACGACCGGGGCGGGCCCGCGGGGAGGGAATGGATCGCTTTCTCGAAGTGAACGGGACGTAAACGAGTGGGCGGTCTCTCCTGGATTTTGATGAGGGCGCCAGAAGGGCGCGGAGATAATGCGTGACGGTTTGATGGGAAGGTGCTAGGTGGGGACGTTCGGAATACTTTCCGTGACTCCGTTATTAGTGTGAGCGTGGAAAGCAAGTAATTCGCTTTCTCGCTATGTGTCGACTGCATGGATGGGCGGTGTTCGCCCATGTGATATTCGACTACGGGACATCGAAAAGGCCGTCAGTCCTCCTTTCTTTCCCTTTCGGTCACACTCCGCCCGCTCGGCGCGGGGGCTCCGGGAAGCCGGCGGGCGCGGGCCGTACGCGAGGCGAGGCGGGGCGGAAGCATCCCGGGGCGCGCTGCCGGTTCGCCCGCCGTCGCCGCGCCGCACCTCGGGCGGGCGGGAGTGCGGCGGTCGGCCGGCGTGCGTGCGGTGGCCATCGGGGCGGCCCGGGGAGAGGTGGCCGAACCGCGCGGTTGACGTACTGTCATCCGTCGCGCTACCCAGCGTGTGCGGGACGTGTGAAGGCGCCGGGTGCGAAGGGAATGGCGGGGGCGAGGAGAGGGAGTAATGCCCTTCGCGCAACTGTGGAACTAGCTGTTCCGCTCTTCCGCTTTTCGCCCCTTCGTGATCAGCGGTAACGCGATCGACTCCGCGGGGCGACCATCGGCAATGCCCGCTTCGGCGGGACGGGTCTTCCCGGTCGCCGGTGGCCGGTCCTGGTTGCTCCATCCGCGACAAAAGGGCGGCGGGATGCACGGGCGTACGGCGGTCGAGGACTTTTCGGGATCGAAGTGGCGGGATGGGTGGATGTGGCGTGCAGGGCGGCGTTTGGCGTCCGCGGGAAAGCCATTACGGGGACGACGCACCGCAAACGGCGGGGTGCGCACCGTGGCGATCCGGAGCGGCGGCCGGCCTTTTCCGCCCGAACGCCACCCCATACGGGGCGGGAACGGTAGTAAGCACACGCAACCGCCCCGCACGCGGCCGACCTCGAACCCGCCGCCGCCCCACCCGAACGGTCGCGTCGCGGACTCCGCGTGGGCCGCGGGGGTTCGGCTCGGCCGGAAGCGACTCGGCCGGTGCGCCGCGGGGGCAGCAATTCGGCCAAGCTGTCGCGCAGGAGACGGGGCGCCCCGGCCGCGCGGACTGCCGGCTGGGGCCGCGGCTGATCACCAACAGCCACATCGCCAAGCCGCACCGCTGAGCCACGCCACTACAACCACACCCCCGCAGCCGCGCTCCGAGCCGGTCCGCACGGCCCACACCCACCACCCACACCGGCGCGGGCCAGCACGGACGCCGGTGGCACAGCCGCCGGGTCCCTGCTGGCCCACGCCGATGCGAAGGTCGAGCCGCCGGGAGGGCTACTTCGCGGCGAAGACCCCCAGCGCGTCGTACGCGATCCACGAACCAGTGGTCTTGCGCAGCCGCAGCACGTTCTCGCCGGCCGTGAACAACCCCGCGGCCAGCGGGAACTCGTAGTACGAGGGCTTGAGCGTGCTGCCGTAACGGGTGGCGTCGCCCTCAAGTGAGCCGCGGGTGGCGCCGTTGCGGAACTCCAGCTTCCGTACCGGCTTGTCGTTGAGCGTCAACTCGGCGGTGCCGGCGCTGGACGCGTGCGCGTCGATCAGCCACAGCGCGAACGCCAGGTCCTCCTTCGGCGCCGCGTCCAGATCGAAGCGGAGCGTGAACGTGTGCTGCTTGCGGCCGGCCCAGGAATCGCTCGGCCCCGGGTGGAGGTAGCTCCAGTCCCGGCCTGGCATGGAGGTGCCATACCGGTAGTCCACACCCTCCGGGAAAGTGGCCGAGAAGCGCGCGCTCCCGCTCGGCGACAGTGCGAACTCCAGGCCCTTGTGGTCGAAATCACCCACCTGCGCCACCACTCGGCCGGCCGCCACGGACGCCTTGCTCGTACCCGGTACGGAACGCGCCGGGCGGGTCCGCGCCCCGGAGGCGACGACCGCGACCACCGTGTAGTGGCGGGTCCGCTTCTCGGGGCCGACCAGATGCGTGAAGTGCGGGTAGAGCGTGCGCCCCACCAGCGTCGCCGAACCGGGCAGGCTGCCCGGCCGCCCGGCGCGCTCGGTGGCGTACACCTCGTAGTGGTCGACGAGCTGGCCGTGGCCGTACGGGCGCCAGGTCAGCTCGACCGCGGCGAGGTCGCCGGCGGCGGCGAGCCCCGAGACGCTGCCGGGCGCATGGCCCACGGGCCCGCGGCCCCCGCGCGCGGCGACCTCGGGGGAGGAGGCGGAGAGGGTCGTGTCGGTCATGGTCAGCTCACCTTCTGCATGCCGGGACGGCCGTGCTCGACGCGGAACCGGTCGAGGGAGAAGCCAGCCGCTTGGTTGTCGGCGCGGACGTAGGGGACGGCGCGGTACTCGGCGGTGACCGCATCCGCGGCGGCACGGCCCAGGACGTAGCCGCGACGGCCGTCGTAGAACTTCGTCCACGGGTGTTGCAGCCAGTCCTTGGCGTAGTTGTCGCTCGGCGCGCCGTCACCGTCGGAGGCGATCGAGGTGCCCAGGAACTCGCTGCTCACCACGGCGGAGTCCGGGTTGTCGAAGTCGGCGAGCAGATCGGCGGCGATGGAGCGGTGGCAGTCTCCGGTGAAGACCACGGAGGGCGCCACGCCCCGCTCGCCGAGCACGTCGAGGAGGCGCTGCCGCGCGGCGGGGTAGCCGTCCCACTGGTCGACGCGGTTCTCCGTCACCTTGACCAGGCCCACCTGCTGGAGCAGCAGGTTCCACCGGGTGTCGGCCGAGCGGAGCCCCTGGTAGAGCCACCGCTCCTGGCCGGCGCCCAGGATGGAGCGGTCGGGGGCGTTCTGTTCCCCGGCGTTCGCCGGCTTCGGGCCGCGGTACTGCCGGGTGTCGAGCACGTGCAAGGTGGCGAGCCGGCCGTAGCGCAGCCGCCGGTGCAACTGGGCGTCCGGCCCGTGGGCCAACGCCAGCGGAGGCAGCGGGCAGTTCTCGTAGTACGCGCGGTACGCCACGGCCCGCCGCAGCAGGAAGTCCTCCGGGCTCAGGCCGTACTGCGACTGCTCGTCCGCGTAGTCGTTCTGCACCTCGTGGTCGTCCGGAGTGAGGATCCAGGGTGCTGCCGCGTGGGCCGCCTGGAGGTCGGGGTCGGACTTGAACAGCGAGTAGCGCAGCCGGTAGTCGGTGAGCGTGTTGGTCTCCACCTCGTGCGGGCCGCCCGGCAGCGGGGCGTTGCGCCACATGTTGGAGCTGGAGATGCCGTACTCGTAGATGTAGTCGCCGAGGAAGAACACCACGTCGGGGTCCTGGGCGACCAGGTCGCGGTAGGCGCTGAAGTGGCCGTGGTACCACGCCTGGCAGGAGGCGGTGGCGAAGGTGAAGGCGCCGCTGGTGCGGGTGTCGGGCGCGGTGCGGAACCGGCCGATCGGGCTGGTGTGGCCGTTGACCCGGAACTGGTAGAAGTACTGGCGGCCCGGCCGCAGGCCGCGCACCTGCGGGTGCACGGAGTGCCCCAGCTCGGGCAGGGCGACCGCGGTGCCCGCACGGACGACACGCCAGAAGCGCTCGTCCTCGGCGACCTGCCACTGCACGTCGTAGCCCGCGCCGGGCATCCCGCCGTGCCCGTCGGCGGCCAGCGGCTGCGGCGCCAGCCTGGTCCACATCACACAGCCGTCCGCAGTGGGCTCGCCGCTGGCCACCCCGAGGCGGAACGGGTTCTCGCGCAGCCGGGGAGCGAACCCCGCCGCCTCAGCCTGCCCGGCGAGTCCGGCACCGGCGAGCAGTGCGCCGATGCCGACACCGGTCGCCTGGAAGAAGAGGCGCCGTCCCGGGCCGGTGGGCGGTGGGGTTTTTGAACTCATTTGTCTCTCCTGGGCGTTGTCTGGATCCGGGGGCGATCGTCAGTGCCAGGAGTGGCCGCAGTGCGGCGGCCAGGTGAAGCCCCGCGAGACGCGAGTGGGACGTTCGACCGCCCGCCGTGACCGACCCGTGCCCCAGGAGTCGGGAGCCGGCGCAGCGGAACGCCGGTTGTGTGCGCTTCTGCCGGGAGTTTCGTGCATCGTCAGCTATATAGGTCGAAATTGGGTGATGCGCTGTGCCTGAGGGAGAGGACGGGAGAGGGAACGAGGCGGGGGCAGCGGGATCGGTGCAGTGGGGCGGGGACCTCCCGGGCCGCGGAAGCGCGTCCCGGACCCGCGGCGCGGAACCGTGTCCCAGGCTTACGGAGCTAGGCCCGGCCGTCACCCGCGGGCGCGCCGCTGGTGGCGGGCGAACATCTTCTCTGGCTTCGCCAGGCCGCGCCAGGGCCCGGCGAGGTATGCACCGTCCAACGTGTGGAAGACCCGACGTATGGTGTCGCGCTCCTCGGCCAGGGCCAGTGCCATGGCGAAGAGGTTGAACTCACGCTGCCAGCCGGGCCGGAACTCGTATGAGGGGTGCAGGATGCTGTGGCCCGCCGCGGCGCGCAACTCGGCCCGTATCTCGGGTGTTTCGAGACAGTCCACCGTGTCCTCGTCCTCCCAGACCTGGATGTACGCCAACGCGAGCACGCAGCCGACGGGGTGCCCCTGCGGAGCACGGGCGACCGCCTGCCGGGCGAACGCCAGCCCCTCACCCGGGGTACCGCCCCACCGCGGCAGCAAGTGGTACAGCCACTCCAGATGGGTGTGTACGTCGAACGGGTCGCGGTTCAGGGCGCCCGCCAGCCTGGCTTCGTTGACCTCAGTTCCCTGTGACGCGCCGCGTCCCAGGGTGAGCAGTTCGACCCAGGGAGTGACCCACTCCACCCGCAGCTCGACGGCCTCCAACAAGTGCTCCTCGGCGATGGCGAGCCGCTCGAAGAAGACCTCCCACTGTTCCCTGGACACCTGGGCGGCGAGCTGCGCGGTGCGTGCCTCCCAGCCCCAGATGATGTGTCGTGCTCCGGAGATCAGCAGGGCTTGGGCACGGAGCTCGGTGTCCTCCTCCTGCTCGACGGCCTGGACAATCCACTCCTGCACACCGTCCACCGAGGCCAGTTCCCTCAGGACGTGGCGGTCCCGGCCCAGGTCGAAGGGGGCGAGCGCCACCTTGACCGCAGGCCAGTCCCCGGCCCGCGCCGCCTCCGTCAGCGCCAACACCCGGGTGTCCCCGAGCGCGCGCAGCGTGTACATCCTGCTCCACCGCTTGCGCTCCACCGGCAGGGCGTACGGCCCCTGCGCCGGTCTCTCCGCCCCCTTGCCGAACAGCCTGCCCAACATCCCGCGCCCTCCCCTGGCCCACATGATCATCGGAGGCAGCATAGGGTGACGCGCCGGACCACCGGCTGGGGCCCCACCCACATGCCCGCCCACTCCCCAACGCGCGTGCGGAGTGGGTGGTTGGGTCCGCGGGTTGGGTGTCTCGCGTCGTGTCGCCGGCTTGCTTCGTACGGGGGGCGCAGGGTGTGACGGGCCCGGGAAAAACGGGTGCTGGGGAGGAGGGCCGGACGCCAGGATGGAAGCATGACGAGTGAGACGCGCGAGACGAGCCAGCAGGACGCGACAGGAGTGGCCCGGCCGCTCGCGCTGGTGACGGGAGCGGGACGTACGACGGGCATCGCGGCGTCCGTGGTGCTGGACCTGGCCCGGGCCGGCTGGGACGTGGCCTTCACGTACTGGACCGCGTATGACGCGCGGATGGAGTGGGGCACGGAGCCGGACGCGCCCCGCGTGTTGCAGGAGATGGCGGCGTCACTGGGGGCGAGGACGTACGCGGTCGAGGCCGACCTCGGCGACCCGACGGCCCCGGCGCGGCTCTTCGACGACGTCGAGCGGGAGTTGGGGAACGTCGCCGCCCTGGTGCTCTGCCACTGCGAGTCGGTCGACTCCGGCTTGCTGGACACCACGGTGGAGAGCTTCGACCTGCACTTCGCGGTCAACACGCGGGCGACGTGGCTGCTGATCCGAGAACACGGGCTGCGATTTCGCGGAGAACACGGAAGTGGCCGGATCATCAGCCTGACCAGCGACCACACGGTCGGCAACCTGCCCTACGGGGCGAGCAAGGGAGCCATGGACCGCATCACCCTGGCCGCCGCGCACGAACTCGCCCACCTGGGAATCACCTGCAACGCGATCAACCCCGGGCCGATCGACACCGGGTGGATGACCGAGGAACTCAAGGCGGACATGGTCCGCGGCACGCCCCTGGGGCGCCTCGGCGTGCCCCAGGACTGCGCCAACCTGGTCACGTTCCTCTGCTCGCCGGCGGGCGGGTGGATCAACGCGCAGCTCCTCCACAGCAGTGGGGGACTTGGCTAGTCCGGCGGGTGGGCCGGTGCGGGCCGGGCGCATCGTGCGCCCGGCTCCGGTGGCGCGTGTCCCGGCGCCCTGCGCCCCGCCCCGGCAGCCCCGGCCGCAGCAGGGGGCCGACGTACCAAATCCGTGGTCGCCGGCCCCGCGCCCCGCCTCAGACGCCGGCGTTGAGGAAGAGGCCGCCGTCCACCACCAGGTTCTGGCCGGTGACCCAGGCGGCGTCGTCCGAGAGCAGGAACGCCGCCGCGCCCCCGATGTCCTTCGGCACGCCGAGCCGGCCGAGCGGATAGGCCGCCGCTGCCTCTTCCTCGCGCCCCTCGTACAGGGAGGCGGCGAACTTCGTCTTGACCACCGCGGGCGCGATCGAGTTCACCCGCACCAGAGGTGCCATCTCGTGCGCGAGTTGCACCGTCAGGTTGATCATCGCGGCCTTGCTGATGCCGTACGCGCCGATGAACGGCGAGGGCGCCAGGCCGGCGATGGAGGCGATGTTGACGATGGCGCCGCCGTGCTCCTTCTGCCACGCCCGGTACGTGCGCTGGGCGAAGCCGAGGGCCGAGACGACGTTGGTCTCGAAGACCTTCCGTGCCACTCCGAGGTCGAGTTCGGCGATCGGGCCGAACACCGGGTTCGTACCGGCGTTGTTGACCAGGAAGTCCACCCGGCCGAAGACCTCCATCACGCGCTCCACCGCCAGCGCCTGGTGGGCCTCGTCGTGGGCCTTGCCCGGCACGCCGATCACCCGGTCGGCGCCGCCAGGGACCGTCGCGCCGAGCGCTTCGACGGCGGCGCCGAGCGCTTCCTCGCCCCGTCCGGTGACGCACACCCGGTGGCCGCGGGCGAGCAGGGCCTCGGCCACCCCGTACCCGATGCCCCTGCTGCCGCCCGTGATCAGGGCGACCTTGCCGCTGTCCGCTGTGCTCATGGGTTCTTCCTCCCTCACCCGTTGCGGGCGTTCGTGGGCGTTGCGGTCAGTTGAGCGGGCCGCCGGCGACGTACAGCACCTGGCCGGAGACGAAGCCGGCCGGGTCGCCGGTGAAGAACGCGATGGCGTTGGCGATGTCGTCCGGCTCGCCCACCCGCTGCACCGGGATCTGGCTGGCGGCTGCGGCCTTGAAGTCCTCGAAGCCCATGCCCACCCGCTCGGCCGTGGCCGCGGTCATGTCGGTGGCGATGAAGCCCGGGGCCACGGCGTTGGCGGTGACGCCGAACTTGCCGAGTTCGATGGCGAGCGTCTTGGTGAACCCTTGCAGACCTGCCTTGACGGCGGCGTAGTTGGCCTGGCCGCGGTTGCCGAGCGCGGAGCTGCTGGAGAGGTTGACGATCCGGCCGAACGCGGCGTCCACCATGTGCTTCTGGCAGGCGCGCGACATCAGGAACGCACCCCGCAGATGCACGTTCATGACCGTGTCCCAGTCGGATTCGGTCATCTTGAACAGCAGGTTGTCGCGGAGCACGCCGGCGTTGTTCACCAGGATCACCGGGGGGCCGAGCTCCGCCGCCACGCGCGCCACGGCGCGCTCCACCTCGGCTGCGTCCGAGACGTCGCAGCGGACGGCGAGGGCGGTGCCGCCCGCCGCCACGATCGTCTCGACGGTGGCCGCGCAGGCCGCCTCGTCCAGGTCGAGCACGGCGACGGCGCGGCCCTCGGCGGCCAACCGCACGGCCGTGGCCGCGCCGATGCCGCGGGCCGCGCCGGTCACGATGGCAACGCGCTGTTCGGTGGTGGACATCCGGTCTCCTCGCCTCGGGAGCGGCGCCCGCATCCGCATCGGCCCCGCCGACCCGAAGACTGAGCAACCGCTTAGTAGCGTCAGCAGACGAGACGCTAGAAGCCGGACCACCCCCTGTCAACGGTGTCCGGTTCAGCGCACCAGCAGGTCGAGCAGGCGCTCCACCTCGGCCTCGGCGTCGGTGGTGAGCCCGGTGTGCACCGGCCCCGGCTGGACGACCGTACTGCGCGGTGCCACCAGCCAGCGGAAGCGCCGCCCGGCGGCGTCACCGGCGGCCTGCCCCGCCTCCACACCGCCGTGGCAGACGCCTTCGACGGCGCCGAGCGCGGCCCGTACGCCGGCCACGTCCGCCGTGGGGTCGAGGGCGCGCAGCCGGTCTTCGTCCAGATGGGTACGGGCCGCGACCAGCGACCGCGCGTGGCAGTACAGGACGATGCCCGCATTGATCGACTCGCCGCGCTCCATCCGGGGGACCACGCGCAGCAGGGCGTACTCGAAGACGTCACGTCCGTTGTGCAGACCGCTCACTGCGCCGCCTTCCCTTCGGTCCACACCCGGAGCCAGGCGGGCGCCTGGGAGGGTCGCTTCGTGGTGGGCGGGCCGAGCGTGATCCGCTCGTGGATGGTCGCCACCCGTTCGAGAAGGCGCTCGACGTACGCGGCCCGCAGTCGGTCGGGGCCGTCAGCGCCCTCGAAGCCCGGCTCGTCCACCAGCCACTCGTCGGGCACGTCCGCGGCGACCTCGGTCAGCAGTTCCCTGGTGACCTTGGGCGCGAGGGCCTTGGCCGCGGCCGTCACGTCCGGGTCGAACGGGGCGAGCACGTGGTCGGACGCGTCGTAGGGCTTGGCCGCCGCCTTGGCCGCGGTCGGCCAGTTGTGGTGCCAGATCATCGTGGCGCCGTGGTCGATGAGCCACAGCTCGCCGTGCCACACCAGGAGGTTGGGGTTGCGCCAGGAGCGGTCCACGTTGTTGATCAGCGCGTCGAACCAGACCAGCCGCCCCGCGTCCACCGGCTCGACCGCGAAGGCGAGCGGGTCGAAGCCGATCGACCCCGGCAGGTAGTCCATGCCCAGGTTCAGCCCGCCACTGGCCTTCAGCAGCTCCTGCACCTCCTGGTCGGGCTCGGCCAGCCCGATGACGGGGTCGAGCTGCATCCGCACCAGCTCCGGCACCCGCAGCCCAAGACGCCGCCCGAGCTGCCCGCAGATGACCTCCGCGATCAGCGTCTTGCGCCCCTGCCCGGCCCCGGTGAACTTCATGACGTACGTACCGAGGTCGTCGGCCTCGACGATCCCGGGGAGCGAACCGCCCTCACGCAGCGGCGTGACGTAACGGGTCGCTGTGACTTCTGTCAGCATTTCCCTAGGCTATCCGCCCCTTCCGACCCTTCCGCCGCACCGTCCCCGGCCGGTGAGAGGGGCCGAGGTTCCGGCGGGCGGAGCCGATGTCCCGGGTCGTACGCGGGCAGCGCCCCCGGGCTTGGCGGACCGCGCCGGTGCGTCGGAGGTCCGTCGAGGGCCCGCTCGGCCGGCCTGCGCCCCCAGGGCCTCGTCCGGGCGGGGGCCGTTGCCTGACACGCGCCGCCCGAGACCGATTTCACCGCGCTGACGTGCGCGGACGCGGTGCGTGGCGGCCATTGTCAGTGGCCGGGGGTACGTTCGTATCCGTCAAGCACGAACGGACCGGAGGAACACCCAAGTGACCGACATGCTGCCCGAGTCCTGGCAGGGCGCCCTGGGCGACGAACTGCACCAGCCGTACTTCTCGCGGCTCATCGAGTTCGTCGAAGAGGAGCGGGCTCGGGGCCCGGTGTACCCGCCGCGCGAAGAGGTCTTCGCGGCGCTGGAGGCCACCCCGTACGACCGGGTCAAGGTGCTGATCCTCGGTCAGGACCCCTACCACGGCGAGGGCCAGGGGCACGGTCTGTGCTTCTCGGTGCGTCCGGGCGTCAAGACCCCGCCCTCGCTGCGCAACATCTACAAGGAGATGCACGCGGAGTTGGGGCATCCCATCCCGGACAACGGCTATCTGATGCCGTGGGCCGAGCAGGGCGTGCTGCTGCTCAACGCGGTGCTGACGGTGCGCGCCGGTGAGGCCAACTCGCACAAGGGCAAGGGCTGGGAGACCTTCACCGACGCGGTGATCCGCGCCGTCGACGCCCGCCCCGAACCAGCGGTCTTCGTGCTCTGGGGGAACTACGCGAAGAAGAAGCTGCCGCTGATCGACACCGAGCGGCACACCGTGGTGCAGGGCGCGCACCCCTCGCCGCTGTCGGCCCGGAAGTTCTTCGGCTCCCAGCCGTTCACCCAGATCAACGAGGCCGTCGCCGCACAGGGCCACCAGCCGATCGACTGGCGGATACCCGACCTCGCCGCGTAGCCGCCGAGCGCGCCCGGAGGCGCCCCGGGGGTGGCCGCCCCCTCCGGACGGGGCCGGAGCAACCGGGTGCGGGCGGGTGGTGCCCGCCGCCGAGTGGATGGCCTTCGGGCCGCTTGCCCCGCCGCCCTGGTGCGGGTCCCGTGAGTACGGGCGCTGTGGGTGCGGGCTCGGCCCGTGGGAGGGACATGGGACGGGCTCGGCCTGCGGGACGGTCATGCGGCGGCCCGGCCTGCGGGGGGCCTCGCTCCCACGCGGGGCGGTGCCGCGTCCCGCGCGTCGAGCCCGCCGTACGTTCGCCCACCGCGGTGCCGGCGCAGCAGGAGGACGGCTGGGCGTGGGGCGTGGGTGGGACGTTCGGTACGCCGGCCGGGTCGTCTCCGACCAGGTCGGGGGCGTCCGCTGGCGCCTCGACCGTATTCCGGATGGCGGCGGTTAGCGTCGGGCTGACCAGGGGGGCGCCGGATGTCACAGACGGGAGGCGGCCATGGTGGCCAAGCGGCAGGAGGAGGCGTCGCCGGACGCCGTGCTGACCCGGATCGGCCAGGCGGTGATGCTGCACCGGGGCGGTGATCGCGAGGAGGCGCGGAATCGGCTGGCCGCGTTGTGGCAGGAGGTGGGCCCGGACGGCGACTCGCTGCACCGCTGCACGCTCGCGCACTACCTGGCCGACACCCAGGACGACCCGGCTGACGAACTGGCCTGGGACCTACGGGCCCTGGCCGCGGCGGACAAGCTGACGCGGGTGCCGGGCGAACCACCGGACACCCGGGCCGAACAGGCTCCGGCGGCCGGGCCGGCGGGCACCACGACGAGCCGCCCCGGCGACGCGGACGCACCGGGCGCGGACGGGCGACGGGGGGCCGCCGTGGTCCGCGGGTTCTACGCCTCGCTGCACCTCAACCTGGCGGCCGACTACCTCAAGCTCGGCCGGCTCGACGCGGCCCGGGCCCAGCTCGATCTGGCCATGGCGGCGTCCGGTGCGTTGGGCGACGACTCCTACGGCGAGGGGGTGCGGGTGGCGATCGGGCGGATGGCGCTGCGGCTCTCCGGAACCGTGAGCGAGCACACCGCGCCACCACGCCAGCGCCCCTGGTCGTGAGCGGGACGACAGACCGGATCACCGCAGGTCAGACCAGACCGCAGAGCAGATCCGACCACAGGCCGGACCGGGTGCCTGCCGGGACGGAGCCAGAGGTCGGGAGCGACCAGGGGTGGGTCCGTGGTGGGGGAGTGATGCGCGCGAGGGGTCGGTGGCGGGGCCCACCGGGGGCTGGTCGGAGCGTTCGGGGCGTCGTGCGCTTGCGTGTAACCGGCGTGGCGCGAGGTCGGGGCGGGGCTCCCGTGGGGGACGGCAGGCGGCGCGCGGCCGGGAGCGGCGCGCGGTGCGCCGCCGCCAGGGCGGCCCGCCGGTGGGGAAGGGGGCCGGCCACTGGGCGGCGCGCAGCACGGGCCGGTGCTACTCGCCGGTGGCGCCGTCGATGCGCTCGCGGATGAGATCGGCGTGGCCGTTGTGCCGCGCGTACTCCTCGATCATGTGGATGTAGATCCAGCGCAGGCTGAACACCTCGTCGCGGCGGGGAGCGGTGTCATCGAGCGTGCGGCCGGCAGCCGCCTCACGGGCTAGCGCGATCTCCTCCCGCCAGGCGGCGAAGTCGGCCTCGGCGTCGGCGTCGACCAGGTCGAAGTCACCGTCGGGGCGCTCGGTGGACCAGTAGCGGGGCGGGGCGTCCTCGCCGCTCAGCACCCGACGGAACCAGTTGCGCTCCACCTCCGCCATATGGCGTACGAGACCGAGCAGTGAAAGGGGCGAAGGCGGCGTCGAAACCTCCTGCAACTGGGCCTCGGTCAGCCCCTCGCACTTCTGGGCCAGTGTTTCGCGGTGGTAGTCGAGCCAGGCTTCGAGCATGCGGCGCTCCTCCGCTATCAGGGGTGGCTCCTGGCGGTCGGCGAGGATCGCAGCGGATGTGGTCGGGGTGTTCTCGGGCGTAGTCATGGCGGTCATGATGGTCTGCCCCTGCGCCGCTGGCCAAGCAATATCCGCTGTTTGCCGACCGGACACCGGTGCAGCGTGTAGGGGGGAGCAGGGGAGACCGCAGGGGATTCGGGACCGGGCCGGCCGGGCGGGGGATGCCCTGGTCAGCGCCGTACGCGCGGCACGTATGCTGCCCGCGCAGGGTAGGGCAACGAGGCAGCACCGGCGCCGGGAGCGGGACCTCCCGGACGGCGGGGGCGCTGCGAGGCGCGCCGGTTGGCGTGTGGATGGAGGAACGTCTGTGAAGGTCGGCTGCATTGGCCTGGGAGACATCGCACGCAAGGCGTACCTGCCGGTCATCGCCGCTCAACCGGGTGTGGAGCCGCATCTGTCCACGCGCACCCCGGCCACCTTGCACAGCGTCGGCGACGCGCTGCGCATCCCCGCGGCGCAGCGCCACCAGGATCTGGACTCGCTGTTGGCGGCCGGGCTCGACGCCGCCTTCGTCCACGCCCCCACCGCGGTCCACGCCGAGATCGCCACCCGCCTCATCGAGGCCGGCGTGCCCACGTACGTCGACAAGCCGCTCGCCTACGAGCTCGCCGACAGCCAGCGCATCGTCTCCCTCGCCCAGCAGCGCGGCGTCAGTCTGATGGTGGGGTTCAACCGGCGCTACGCCCCCGGCTACGCCCAGTGCCTTGACCACCCGCGCGATCTGATCCTGATGCAGAAGAACCGGGTCGGCCTCGCGGACGAGCCGCGCACGCTCGTCCTGGACGACTTCATCCACGTGGTCGACACCCTGCGCTTCCTGGCCCCGGGGCCGATCGAGCACGTCGACGTCCGGGCGAAGGTCCGCGACGGGCTGATGCACCACGTGGTGCTCCAGCTCTCCGGGGACGGGTTCACGGCGATCGGCACGATGAACCGGATGAGCGGTTCCACCGAGGAGGTCCTTGAGGTCTCGGGGCAGGGCACCAAGCGCCAGGTGCTCAACCTCGCCGAGGTCATCGACCACAAGGGGCAGCCGAGCCTGCGCCGCCGCGGCGACTGGGTGCCGGTCGCCCAGCAGCGCGGCATCGAGCAGGTCACGCTGGCCTTCCTGGACGCGGTGCGGGCCGGGCAGGTGCTCGACGCGCAGGACGCGCTGCGTACGCACGAGTTGTGCGAGCGCATCGTCACGGAGGCGCTGACGAGCTAACGGCCACCGGCCACGCTCGCACTCCCACCCGTGCCCGCGCCCGACCGCAAGAGGCCGGGTCAGCCGCTCGCCCGGCTGCCGGCTCAGTCGCCCGCCCGGCCGCCGGCGGGCTCACGCTCGGGGAGCGGCGCGGTGGGCGGTGCGGGGCGGGGGCGGCGGCGTAGCGCGCGGCCGGCGGCCAGCACGGCCGCGGTGAACAGGGTGAGGGCCGCCGCGTACAGGGGCCAGTCGCCGAACCGCACGTACGGGCTGGTGCCCCGGGCCAACGGCACGTCGTACACGGCAGCCGCGCTGCGGTCGGTGCCGAGCCGGTGTCCGACGGGCGTGCCGCGCGGACCGAAGACGGCGCTGACCCCGGTGAGCGAGGCGTGGGCGGTCGGGCGCCAGGTCTCGGCGGCGCGCAGTGCGGCCAGCGAGGCGTGTTGGGCCGGCGCCCAACTGTGCTGGAACGACGAGGTGGCTGACTGCGCGATCAGCACCTGCGCGCCATCCCTGACCAGCCGGCGGCTCATGTCGGGAAAGGCCGACTCGAAGCACACCAGCGGGCCGATCCGCAGCCCGGTGATGCCCGTCGGGACCGACAGCGAGCCCGTTCCCGCACCGCGCGGGCGGCGCGCGGGCAACCCCGCACGGTCCGCGTCCGGCACCCGCATCACCACCGACCTGGCCCCGCGCCGGCGGTCCTCGTGGGCGGCGGTGCCGAGCGAGGCGGCCCAGCCGAGCACCGACCGGGCCGGCACGTACTCGCCGAAGGGGACCAGCCGCATCTTGTCGTAGTGGTCGCCGGTCGGGCCGTGCGGGCCGACCAGGACCGCGCTCTTGTAGATCCCGGGTTGGCTCGGGCGCTTGGCGTCCACGTTGACCAGCAGCCGGGCGCCGACCGTACGGGAGAGCGCGGTCAGCCGCCGCCTGAGATCCGGCCGCTCGGTGAGGTCGGCGCCGACGCTCGACTCACCCCACACCACGAGCCCCACGCCCCGCCCGGCGAGCTCCCGGGTGAGCCGTTCCTCGCGGTCGAAGCGGTTGCCGCTGCCCTCGACGACGCCCGGCTGTACGACGGCGATGCGCACCGTGCCCGCGCGCTCGGGCACCGGCGCCCAGCACCACGCGCCGGCGACGCCCGCCGCGCAGCCGACCAGTACGGCCAGCGCCGTCGCGCGGGCGCGGGGCAGGGCCAGGGCGGCGGCCAGCGCGACGTTCACGGTGACGATCAGTGCGCTGGCCAGCCAGACGCCGCCGATGGACACCAGCCGCAGCGCCGGCTGCACCTGCCACTGGCTCGACCCGAGCAGCCCCCACGGCCCGCCCAGGTACTGCCAGGACCTGACCGACTCCACCATCAGCCAGCCGCAGGGCAGCAGCACCAGGGCGCCGGCAGCCCGCCGCGCCGCGTCAGGCCCCGGCGCGAGGAGGCGGCGCACCAGCCACCCCCATGGCGCCCACAGCATCCCGAGGCCCAGCGCCACCAGCACGATGAACCCGTGGACGACGGGCAGCAGCCAGTGGTGCACTGCCAGCAGGAAGCCGACGCCGCCGAGCCATCCCTCGCAGGCCGCCCGGCGGCCGGTGGGCGCCGAACGGATCAGCAGCAGCCAGGGCACCAGCGCCCCGTAGGCTAGCCACCACAGCGACGGGGTGGGGAACGCCAGCGCGGGCAGCGCCCCCGCGCCCAGCGCGAGGACCGACCGGCCCAGCCGCGACCGCCCCAGCCACCACCGGCCCAGATGTGCGGCGCGGCCGGGCGGACGGCCGGCCCGGGACAGCAGACGGGGTACGCGGCGCCAGCGCCGTTCCGGCTGCGGGGGGTGGGGAAGCGGGCCCGGCGACGGGGCGGGAGCGGCCCGTTCCGGGGTCTGCCGCGCGCTCTGTGACGGGTCCTGCCGTGGGGTCTGCTGCGTGTTCCGCGATGGGCCTTGCGGTGGACTGTGCGGTGGGTTCTGTGGCGGGTCCGCCGGTGGATTCCGTGGTGGGTCGCCCACCCGGCCCGGGGCGCGGTCGGTGCGCGGCAGCCACCCGCGCATCGGCTGCATCCGGCGCATGCACCCACCTCCATTCGAGCCGCTGACCCTGCGGGCTCCGGCCCGGCTGGCCGGGCCCTCCCGCCGTGCCCGTGCTGCGGTGCGCTGCCGCGGCGACGGTACCGACGCCGCCCGCCGCGCTGCACGATGTCGACACCGACCACACCGGCGCCGGCGGCGGAGCGCGGGCGCCAGGCATGAGGGAGTTGACCGCATGTTGCCGTTGGAAGGCGTCACCGTAGTCTCGCTCGAACAGGCAGTTGCCGCCCCTTTCGCGACCCGCCAATTGGCCGATCTGGGGGCCCGAGTCATCAAGGTGGAGCGGCCCGGCGGGGACTTCGCACGCCACTACGACCGGGCGGCCAACGGGCTGTCCGCGTACTTCGTCTGGTGCAACCGGGGCAAGGAGAGCGTGGTCCTGGACCTCAAGGAGGCCGCGGACCGGACCCTGCTCGACCGGCTGCTGGCAGCGGCCGACGTGTTCGTGCAGAACCTGGCGCCCGGCGCCGCCGAACGCCTCGGCCTCGGCGCGCAGGCGCTGCGCGAGCGCTGGCCACGGCTGATCGTCTGCGGGATATCCGGCTACGGGAACAGCGGGCCCTACCGCGACCGCAAGGCGTTCGACCTGCTGGTGCAGTGCGAGACCGGGCTCGTCTCGACGACCGGCACCGAGCAGCAGCCCGCCCGCGCCGGGATCTCCATCGCCGACATCGCGGCCGGCACGTACGCGTACACGGGAGTGCTCACCGCGCTGTACGAGCGAGAGCGCACCGGCTGCGGCAGCGCCTTCGACGTCGCCATGCTCGACGCGCTCGGCGAGTGGATGGGGCAGCCGCTCTTCCAGGCCCTTTACGGCGCGGCGCCCCTGCCGCGCAGCGGCGCCAGGCACCCCTCGATCGCCCCGTACGGCCCCTATCTGGCCGGCGACGGGCACGAGGTGTTCCTGTGTGTGCAGAGTGACCGCGACTGGGTGGAGCTGTGTGAGCGGGTGCTCGGGCGGCCCGATCTCGTCCGGGACCCGCGGTTCGCGGACAATCCGCTGCGCCGGCAACACGACGCGCAGCTCACCGGGGTGCTGCACGCGGCCTTCGCCGAGCTCACCGCCGACGAACTGGTGACCCGTTTGGACGCGGCGGGCATCGCCAATGCGCGTCTGCGCGACGTATCGGAGTTCGCCGCCCACCCCCAGTTGGCCGCGCGGGGGCGCTGGCAGACCTTCGACACCCCGGCCGGGCCGCTGCGTGGCCTGCTGCCCCCGGTCACGGTGCACGGCCGGCAGGCGCGGATGGGCGCGGTGCCGGGCCTGGGGGAGCACACCGAAGCGGTACGGGCGGAGTTCGGTGCGCCCGGCACGTAGGGGTCACCCGCCGGCAGGCGTCTCCTACCCTCGGGAGTGGGTCAGGGAGTAGGCCGGGGCCGCGCCGCGCGGCCCGTCCGCTCGTACCGACGCGTCAAGGGAGAGCCGCACATGACCGAGCGCAAGCCCCCCGGTGTCAGTTTCGAGAGCTTCGTCGACCGGCAGATCCGGGAGGCCGCCGAGCGGGGCGAGTTCGCCCGGCTGCCCGGCTTCGGCAAGCCGCTGGAGAGGCCCGACGCGCCGTACGACGAGTCGTGGTGGATCAAGGAGAAGATGGCCCGCGAGCAGTTGTCCTTCCTGCCGCCCAGCCTGGTGCTGCGCAAGGAGGCGGAGGACGCGTTGCAGGCGGCGACGGCGGCGCCGTCCGAGCGGACGGCACGCCGCATCATCGCCGACATCAACGACAAGATCCGGGCCGCCCTGGCCCGCCCGCCGGAGGGACCGCCGCTGGGCCTGGTCCCCTTCGACGCCGATGCGGTGGTGGCGGACTGGCGTGCCGTGCGGGAGAGCGAGGGGAGTGAGGGGCGGGGCGTGTAGCGCGCCCGCGCACCGGTCCTGCGGTACGCGTACGGCTGGCGCTGTTGGCCCGCCGCCAGCCCGGCCCCCATACGCGCACGCCCCGTCCCACGGCCGGCGGGCCGGCTGGGAACGGGGCGGGTGAGCGCTCTTCTCGATGAGCTGACGAGTCGACGGGGCTCGACGTGAGGAGAGACGACCGTGGCCCCGGCCAGAGGCATCCCCGGCCGGGGCCACGCGGGTCAGTCGGCCGACTCGCCCGCGTGCGGGCTGAGGACGTCGAAGCCGACGAGGGCGAAGATGACCAGGCCGAGGAGTACGCGGTAGTAGACGAACGGCATGAAGCTCTTCGTCGAGATGAACTTCATGAACCAGGCGATCACCGCGTAGCCCACCACGAAGGCGATGATCGTGGCGAAGACCGTCGGGCCCCAGGACACGTGGCCCTCGCCCGCGTCCTTCAGCTCGAACGCGCCGGAGGCCAAGACCGCCGGGATGGCCAGCAGGAAGGAGTAGCGGGCCGCCGCCTCGCGGGTGTAGCCGAGGAAGAGGCCACCGCTGATGGTCGCGCCCGACCGGGAGACGCCGGGCACCAGCGCCATGGCCTGACAGATGCCGAAGAGCAGGCCGTCGCGGGTGGTGAGTTCGTCCAGGCCCTTGCGGCGCTTGATCGCACGGTGTCGGCCGCCGAGTTCGTCGCGGGCCGCGAGGCGGTCCGCGACGGCCAGCACGATGCCGAGCACCACCAGCGTGGTCGCGATCAGCCGCAGGTCACGGAACGGGCCGTCGATCGCGTCCTGCAACGTCAGGCCGAGCACGCCGATCGGGATCGAGCCGACGATGACCAGCCAGCCCATCTGGGCGTCGTGGTTGCGCCGCATCTCCTTGTTCACCAGCGACCGGGCCCAGGAGGACACGATGCGGGCGATGTCCTTGCGGAAGTAGATGATCACCGCGGCCTCGGTGCCGATCTGGGTGATCGCGGTGAAGGCCGGGCCCGGGTCGTTCCACCCGGCGAAGGCCGCCGTCAGCCGCAGATGGGCACTGGAGGAGATGGGCAGAAACTCGGTCAAGCCCTGGACGAGTCCGAGGATGAAGGATTCAAACCAAGACATCGATATCTATGCCATCCAAATGCTGATCACGTTCTGACCAGCAAGGATGCGGGTCAAAGGCGGTTTCTGGGCAGGCGTGCGGCGCGGGATGCGCGGTCATGCGGGGCTGGGTCTGGCCGGACTCATGCTGGCTTTCGCTGAGTGAGCTGACGGGGCACTGGCAGGCAGCGCGGCACCGGGGCCACGGCCCGACCACGATCATCCACCAGTCAGGTGGCAGCGTAGCGCCCGTTCGGTGCAGCGCGGAAAGAGCCCTCCGATCCGGGACATCGAAGCCCTGTCATGCACCTGACGCTGTGCCGGATGGTGCGCCCGGTGCCGCCGGTACCTCGGGCGGGGTTTCGGGCGCGGCTCCAGGGAGGGAGGCGCCCGCGCCGCTGCCGGCGCGCAGCCCCCCGCGCTTGCGCCAGGCGACCACCGTCGCGGCGAGCCCCGTCACGGCGATGAAGGCCAGCGCGGCGAGGAAGACCGGCGAGGTGGGGGCGGAGGCGCGGCTGCCCGCCACGACGTACGCGGCCGTGTTGGGCACGCTACCGAGCCCCGTCGCCAGCAGGAACGGCCACCAGCCCATCCGCGAGACCGCCGCACAGTAGTTGGCCGCGGCGAACGGCACCCCGGGGAACAGCCGCAGCGCCAACATCGAGCGGAAACCGTGGTCGCTCAACTGTCGATCGGCCGCCGCCAACCACCGGGCCCGCAGCAGCGGCCGGAGCGCGTCCTGACCGAGCAGGCGCCCGAGGCCGAAGGCGATGCCCGCGCCGAGCACGGTGCCGGCCACGGCGGCCGACAGCCCGGCCTGGCTGCCGAACAGCGCCCCCGCCGCGAGGTTGAGCAACGGCCGCGGCACCAGGGCCGAGGTGCACACCCCGTACGCCGCGGCGAACAGCACGACCGCCACCGCGCCCGAGGACTGCGACGGCCACCCCTCGCGCAGCAGGCGCTGCGGTTCGCAGATCGCCACCGTCACGCCCGCGCTCACCAGCAGCACCACGAGCAGCCCGAGCCGGGCCCGCGGCGAGAGCAGCGCCCGGGCCCACCGCGTGGCGCGGCCGGGGGAGGGGACGGCAGGTTCGAACACCGCTGGAGCGTAACCGACGCCGGTGGGTCCCGGGTGTCCCGCGGACGCCCCCAATCGAAACTCCCGGCGGAGCGCGGACCGGGCCGCGGCCCCGACCGGCGGCGGCCACCGACACCCGCGACGCAGCCCACGATGCCGAGACCGCAGCACCACAGCAGCACCACGACGGCCCTACGACAGTCCTGCTGCAACCCCATGACGGCCCTGCGGCGGCCCGACCACGACCCCACGCCGCCGCCACGACATCCCCACGACGGCCCCGAGAGTCCTCCGGCGGTGCCCTACGACGCCTCCGGCGATCCCGTACGACACCTACGACCGTCCCGTACGCCACCCGCGACACAGCCCTGCGACGCCCACGGCAGGCCCAGGACGCCTACGGCAGCCCGGACCGCGCCGGGCGGACCCGCGTGACCGGCGAAAACCGCTCGACCAGGCCGCGGGCGGGGGCCATGATCGGGCCATGGTCCGCTCCGTCCCGTGCACGCCCGCCGCCGCAACCGCGGCCGGGCCCGGGGCCGCCGCCATCTTGCCCGTCCCAGCCGCCCGGCCCGTCCCGACCGGCGGCGTACGAAGCTGACCCTCCCGGCCACACCGGCGGACCCCACAGCGGGAGGGTCGGTCCGGCACAGGGGTCCGCACCCACAGGCCGCCCCCGACGGCGTCCGCCCCACCTCCCGCCGTGCCCGCCACGCCCCGTCAGCGGCCCCGTCAGTGCGCGTCACGCGCCTGCGCCGCCCGCCAGCTGCGCGGCGACCGGACACCCGGCAGGACGGGCGCTCGCCGCGGGGGAGGCCGGGACCACTCCACCCACGTGTGCCCCGCCCCTGGCTCCCCCGACGCGCCAGGGCCCCACCGTTCCCAGGAAGGGGACCCATGTCCTCGCAGCCGTTCGCCCCTACCAAGCCGCACCTGAACATCGCCGCCATCGGCCACGCCCAGCACGGCAAGACCACCCTGGCCCGGGCCATCACGCGGGTGCTCGGCCCGGGTGCCGACGCCGGCGTCGACGCCGTGCCGCCCGCCCGCAGCGACCGCGCCCTGGACGCAGCCGCGCGCGGTGCGCTCAAGAGCACGCGCGTGGAGTACGAGACCGGAACCCGCCACTACGCCCTCCGCGACCTGCCGGGCGAGGCCGCCGGCATCGAAGAGGTGATTTCGGCGGCGGCCCAACTCGACGGGGCCGTGCTGGTCGTCTCGGCGGTCGACGGCGTACGCGCCCAGACCGTCGAACACCTGTTGATCGCCCGCCAACTCGGTGTCGAACACCTCGTCGTCGCCCTCAACAAGGCCGACGTCGGCGATGACGAGGCGATGGAGCAGATCGAACGCGAGGTCCGCACCCTGCTGGCGGCCCACGGCTATCCGCGCGACACCACGCCCGTCGTACGGGTCTGCGCCCGGGGCGCGCTGGAGGGCGAACCGCGCTGGGTCGGCACGATCGAGGCGCTGCTCGACGCCGTGGACACCTACCTGCCCACGCCGCGCCGCGAGCCCGAGGCGCCCTTCCTGCTCCCGGTCGACCGGGCGCTGCCGGGAGCGGGCCGGGGCACCGTGATCGCCGGCACCATCGAACGGGGCAGCGTGCGCAGCGGCGACCTGGTGCAGGTCGTGGGGCCCGACATCGAGACGGCGGTGATCGGCCTGGAGACCTTCGGCGCCGGCATGAGGAACCGGGCCGCGGCCGGCGAACCCGTGGCGCTGCTGCTCCCGGGCCTCCCGCGGGCGGCGCTGCGCCCCGGTGACCTGGCCGCCGCACCCGGCAGCCTGACCCCGCACCGCCGCTTCACCGCCCGGGTCCAGGTCTTCCCCGCAGCGGACGGCCGGAGCACCCCGTTCGTCACCGGCTACCGGCCACGGTTCTTCCTCCGTACGGCACACATCGACGGCGAGATCGCCATCCCGCGCCCCAGCGCGCCGCACGCCGGTGACACGCTCACGCTGCGGGTCGAACTCAGCCGGGACACCTCCGTCCAACCCGACCTGCGCTTCGTCATCCGCGACGGCGGCCGGACGGTGGGCGCCGGCACGGTGCTCACCACCGAGGGCTGAGCGTGAACGGGCCCGGGCCCGCCGGGGCCGGTCGCCACTACGGGGCCGGCACCGGCGGTCGGCCCGCTGGCTTCCGGCCCGGGCTCCGCGGGCCCGTTCGGGCAGCACAATGGGGGAGTGGACGACCGGATACCCGTGAACCGCGCCGTGGACTTCGGCGCCGCCAAACTGCTGCCCGACGTGGACCGCCCCGGCGGCTGGCTGCTGACCGTCGACGGCGCCCCGCAGTCGTACGTGGACCTCGAAGACCCGCTGCACCTGGAGTTCGAGTACACGCGGCGGCTCGGGCACGTGCTCGACACGGCGGAGCCGGCGGGGCCGCTGGACGTGCTGCACCTGGGCGGCGGCGCGCTCACCCTGCCGCGCTACCTGGCGGCCGTCCGGCCCGGCTCCCGGCAGTGCGTGATCGACGCCGACCGCGGGCTGCTGAACCTGGTCGCCGAGGCGCTGCCGCTGGCCCCCGGCGCGGAGATCGACGTACGGGCGGCCGATGCGCGCGCCACGCTCGACGGCGCACCCGACGCCTCGGCCGACGTGATCGTCGCCGACGTGTTCAGCGGCTCGCGGGTGCCCGCGCACCTCACCTCCGTCGAGTACGCGCGACAGGCCGCCCGGGTGCTGCGTCCGGCGGGCCGGTACGCGGCCAACCTGGCCGACGGCGCACCCTTCGCCTTCCTGCGCTCCCAGGCCGCCACGCTCGCCACCGCCTTCGCCCACCTGTGCCTGATCGCCGAACCCGGCGTGCTGCGCGGGCGCAGATTCGGCAACGCGGTCCTGCTCGCCTCCCAACGGCCGCTCAGCACGGACGCGTTGGCCCGGCGCATCGCGGCCGACCCGTTCCCGGCCCGGCTGGTCGACGGGGCGGCCTTGCACGACTGGGTGGCCGGGGCGGACCCGGTGTGGGACGCGGGCGCGGTGCCGTCACCTGCACCGCCCGATGGGGCGTTCAGCATCGGCTGACCGCCGGCTGCGCGCCTGGTCGGCCGCCGGCCACCGCTGCCGTACGCGGGGCCGGGCCCCGGCAGCCGCCGTCCGCTGCGGGCCCGAGCACCGTCGCCGGCACCGTGGTCGCCACCGACCGCGGCCCGGCCCGTGCCCGGGCACACGGCGGGGCGCCCACCGGATGTGTGAACCGGTGGGCGCCCCCGGGGTGCCGTCGGTGCGGAACCGTTGCCGCACGCGCGCCGAGCGTGCCGTCCACGCCCCCGCCGCAGCCCCCGCGCCGCGGCGAACGGCGAGATCCGCCGAGCGTTCTAGTCGTTGGACTTCAGCGGGCGCAGGGTGCTCTTGATCTTCTCGATGGTCTCGTTCGGCAACTCGCCGTCGACACCGGTGGCCGCGTGCAGGACCCACAGTGCGTAGTCGCCGTTGATGTCGGTGTACGCCACCGTGAACGCCTTGCCGTCGGTCGTGCACTTGCCGGTCTTCTTGACCCCGGTGACCGTCGCGGACGCGGCGTAACCCTTCAGGCCGTGGTCGCTCTCGAACGGCTTGGCCTTGGAGACCTTGCGCTGCCCCGTCTGCTTCTGGTCGTAGCCGGCGAACACCCAGTTCTCCGCCTCGATCTCGGCCGCGCTCGCCTCGCTCTTGGCGCCGAGCGCGCCCTTGGTGCCGGTGCCGCCGAGGTCGCTGGTGTCCGGCCGGGTGCTGCCCTCGACCTTGACCGAGCAGGCGTCCTGCTTGTACTTGGCGGGGCTGGACATGACGACCAGCGGCTTGCCCTTGTCGCTCTCGAACCCGACCGACAGGCCCGCCGACTCCACCTTCCAGTCCGCCGTGTCCGGGACGTCGAAGGCGACGTGCCGCTTGGCGCTGATGACCGTCTTCCAACCCGGGATGACGGGCTTGGCGGCCGGGTCGGCCGCCCGCGGGTTGTCCCCGCCGCCGCGCGGGTTCTCCGGCGTGGCGGTCGGCTCCTGCGACCCGCCGGGCTGCTGGGACCCCGCCGGCGCCGACGGCTTGGTGGACTCCTTGGCGGTGTCCTTCTTGTCGTCCCCGTCGTCGCCGGAGAAGAGCACGACACCGACCACGGCAGCGGCGGCCACCACGGCCCCGGCCGTCACGATCGCGATGGTCTTCTTCCGCTTGTCCCCGCCGCCCTGCGGGGGCTGTGGCGCACCCGGCGCCGCCGGCGCGTTCCAGGTGGGCGCCTGCTGGCCCTGCTGCGGCGGGTAACCCGGCTGCTGGTACGGGCCCGGCTGCGGGGCCCCGGTCGGCGGGCCGCCCTGCGGCTGGGCCGGCGGAGGCGTCTGGTACGGGTTGGGCGCGCCCGGCGCGGGCGTCTGGTACGGGTTCGGCTGCCCCGGTGCCGGAGCCTGGTACGGGTTCGGCTGTGCCGGCCCCGACTGCGGGTGTCCCGGCTGCTGGTACGGGTTCTGGTCCTGCGGGTTTTGCTCGCCCCCGGGCGGCTGCTGTCCTGGCCACATGGCGAGTAACGATAGAGGGACGGCCCAGCGGCTGCTACGTCCGCCCTTCCGGGGAGGCTGCCCGCGGCCCTTCCCACGACTTTCTACCCGCTGGTAACTTTCGGGTATGTCAGAGACCCTGCCGTCGATCGGCGACATGCTCACGGCCAGCGTGCCGATGGTGCGCACGCTCAACCTCGAATTCGTCGAGACGAGCGCCGAGCGCGCCGTGTTGCGGCTACCGGACCAGCCCGACTACCACAACCACATCCAGGGGCCACACGCCGGCGCCATGTTCACCCTCGCCGAATCCGCGAGCGGGGCGATCGTGATGGCCGCCTTCGGCGACCAGTTGAGCCGCGCGGTGCCGCTCGCGGTACGCGCCGAGATCGGCTACAAGAAGGTCGCCAAGGGCGTCGTCACCGCCACCGCGGAGCTCGGCCGTCCGATCGCCGACGTCCTCGCCGAACTCGACGCCGGTGAGCGGCCCGAGTTCCCGGTGCACGTCGCCATCACCCGCGAGGACGGGGCCGTGACCGGCGAGATGACGATCGTCTGGACCCTGCGCCCGCACTCCTGACGGGCGGCTCGGCCGGGCCGTGCCGCACCACGCCGGCCCAGCCTTCCCGTACGCGGGCCTTCCCGCACTCCCACTCGGCCCGGGCGTGTCGCGCGCCCCGGCCCCGCGCCGCCGCGGCGTCCGTGGGGTGAGCCGTTCCGGCCGCGTTCCCCGCTGGCCGGGGTGGACGCCGCCGCGCCCACGTCCGGGTGCGTCGGCGGGTCCAGTAGGCTGCCCGGCGCGCCGGGCGAGGGCCGGGCGCGGCGAAGGTCTCAGGACAGGGTCTGCGGGGAGGAACGGCGTTGCACATCCAGGAATGGTTGGAGACCGTGCCGGCGGTCAGCATCTACCTGCTGGTGGGGTTGGTCATCGGCCTGGAGAGCCTGGGCATCCCGCTACCCGGTGAGATCATCCTGGTCAGCGCGGCCCTGTTGGCCGGGACCCAGGACCACATCAACCCGGTCATCCTCGGCGCGTCGGCCACCGCGGGCGCCATCATCGGCGACTCCATCGGCTATCTCATCGGCCGCAAGGGCGGGCAGCCGCTGTTGCAGTGGCTCGGCAGCAAGTTCCCCAAGCACTTCGGCCCCCGACAGGTGGCCGCCGCGGAGCGCTCGTTCCAGAAGTGGGGCATGTGGGCGGTGTTCTTCGGCCGCTTCGTGGCCCTGCTGCGCATCTTCGCCGGGCCGCTCGCCGGCGTGCTGCGCATGCCGTACTGGAAGTTCCTCATCGCCAACGTGCTCGGCGGCATCGTCTGGGCCGGCGGTACGACGGCGGTCATCTACTACCTCGGAGTGGTCGCCGAGGACTGGCTCAAGCGCTTCTCCTGGCTCGGCCTGGTGGTCGCCCTCCTCATCGGCCTGGTGTCGATGCTGGTGATGAAGCGCCGGGCGCAACACCAGGAGCAGGGCCAGACCACCGAAGCCGACACGGAACCGGTGGCCGCCGCACACCCGACCAAGGACGCCACCGCCACCGCCATCGATGCCGACGCCGACGCCGGGGCCGGCAGCGTCGCAGCGGCCACCACCGGCGCCACCACTGCCGCCACCGCGGGCGGGGACGACGCGCCGGCCGCGGTCTCCTCCTCGTAACCCCCGTGCCCCGGGCCGCTGCCCGGGCGTGCGCACCGGGCGCACCGTCCCCTGCCGGGGCGGTGCGCCCTTCGCATGTGCGGCGCGTCCCGGGGCCCGTCGGCCGGCGAGGGCCCGGTGGCCGTGGCACGGCCCGCCGCGGCGCGTTGCCCGTGCGGCGCGGCATGTCGCCCGTACGGCGTGCGCCCCCGGCGCGTGGCCGGCGCGCAACCGGTGGGGGTGGCGCGGGGCGGCGTAGTGACGGCGTCACACCCCGTACGGGGGCGGGGCGGTGGGCCGCTGCCCGGCCAGGGACCGCGGTGGTGCCGGGGCCACCGTGGGGTGTGGGCACGGTGTGCTCTGCGGCGCTGGTCGGGGCAGCGAGGCGGAGGGCACGGTTCAGGGGCGACTCAAGTGACGGTACGTCTCATTGAGTGGGGGTCTCGTGAGCAGTCCTGCCTTATCCATCGAGAAGTTCGAGAAAGCTCCGCGAAGGGTCCAACGGCCCGTACTCGCGGAGGCGCACGACGCGGTACTGAACGATCTCTGTGCGGAGTTGTTCGCCTCGCTGCCCCGCAGCGACCAGCGGAAGAAGGGCAGGGACTACCTGTGGTGCCTGCTGGGCACGCACGGACGCAAGACGATACGGAACATCGCGATGCTGCTCGGCGGTCAGGCGGCCGAGCAGAGCCTGCACCACTTCGTCTCGGGTTCCACCTGGGACTGGGACCCGGTGCGGCAGGCGCTGGCCCGCTATGTGGCCCGTGCCGTCCCGCCGCACGCCTACGTGGTGCGGCCCCTGGTCATCCCGAAGACCGGGGAGAGCACGGTGGGGGTGGAGAAGCGTTACTTCCCCGCGCTCGGTCAGGTGCTCAGCGCCCAGCAGGCGGTGGGTGTGTGGGCCGGTTCCGCGACGCTGTGCAGTCCGATCAACTGGCGTCTGCACCTGCCCCGTTCGTGGATCGACGACGAGGACCGCAGGCGCCGTTCGGCGATCCCGGACGAGGTGGTGCCGGAGTCGCACGCGGACTGCGCCGTGGCGGCCTACCTCCAGATCACCGAGAGCTGGGGGCTGCCGATGCGACCGGTGGTGCTGGAGGCGGCGGGCCCTGACCCGGTCGGCACCATCCGCAGGCTGCGGGCCGCCCGGCGCGGGCCGTTCCTGGCCCGGGCCGGGAGCATGGTCCGCCTGGTGGTGGACGATCCGGCGCTGCCGGGACGCGGCCCCGAGCCGCTGTCGGCCTACCAGATCCTGGGCCTGGCCCGCCGGCTGCGCCGCCCGGTGCTGCTGCCCGGACACTCGGCGGGTGCGCCGACCCCGGCCCTGGTGGCGGGGGTCCGGGTGCGGCTGCCCGCCGGGCCTGGTGGGCCGGGGACCGACGGCGGCGAACTGTTGCTGCTCGGCGTGGGCGAGGACGGCCAGCGGTGGCCGGCCGAGGTGTGGCTCACCGACATGGTCGACGCGCAGCCGGCGCCGCTGCTGCGCATCGCCCATCTGCTGCACCGGGTCGACCACGACTTCGGCCGGATCAGCGACCGGGTGGGCATCCGCGACTACACCGGGCGCTCGTTCGGCGGCTGGCACCGGCACGTCACCCTCGCATCGGCGGCGCACGCGGTGGCCGCGCTCTGCGAGGTGGACGGCCGCCGGCTGTCCCGTACGGCCTGAGGGCTGCCCGGACGAGGCCCGCCCCACCACCATCCCCACCGCTCTGGCGTACGGACCCGCTGTGCTCCGGCACGGCCGGCCCGTACGCCGCGGCGTGAGACGGGCACCCGGACCCGGGCGGCGCGGGCCAGCGGAGTGCGGGGCGTGGCCGGGCGAGCGGGGGGAGAGGGAGCACAGGGCGGGTGTGGGCGGGCATCCGCGCGGGTGGGCGGGGCGCGGCGGTGAGTGGGGGGTCGTCGTGGTGGCCGCAACACACAGCACGCGTGGCGGCGTATTCCGGGCTGCCGGCTGCGTACGGAGAGCGGCTGGGCGTGGGCCGCAGGACGGCCGGGCGCGGTGCGGCGTGGCGTTCGGCCGAGGGAGAGGGACCGTACGGGCCGGGCCAGGACGGCGCGGGTGCGCCGCGGGACCTTCCGGCGAGGCGAGGCGAGGCGGGGCCGCGCCGCCGCATGGGCGGGGGTGGCGCCCGCGCGGGCTCAGGGCCCGGGCGTGTGGTCGGCCCTGGACGCACCGGGGCCGCCGCGCAGACCGCGGCGTATCCGGGTCAACCGCAGCGCCAGGTGGATGTCGAGCGCCCGGTCGGGCTGCGTCCACTGGGGGCCGAGCAGGCTGCTGATCCGCTCGATGCGCCGGGCGACGGTGTTGGGGTGCACATGGAGCCGCTTGGCCGCGTACGTGGGGCTGCCGCCCGTCTCGAAGTACGCCTCAAGGGTGTGCGTGAGCTCGGTGTAGTGCTGGGCGTCGTGGTCCAGGACCGGGCCGATCGTGGTGGTGATGAACCCCTCCACGTCGTGGTGGTCGGACAACAACACGCCCAGGAAGCCGAGTTCCCTGGCGGAAGCGGTGCCGCCGGTGGCGCCGAGCGCGGTCAGCGCGTCCAGGCAGCGCTGTGCCTCGCGGTGCCCCTCGTAGACGGCGCGCGGGCCGGTGACCGGGCCGGCCGCGCCGACCGTGACGGGATGGCCGAGCAGGGGCGAGAGCTCTTCGCCGACCGCGCGGGCCGCCTCGCCGGCGTCGGTGCCCGGCAGCAGCAGCACCACACAGCCCTGGTGCCGGCTCTTCAGCCCGTTCATCCGCTGCGCGTAGGACGAGGCCCAGATGGCGGCCTTGCCCTGTGCCTCGCCCTCGGGTCTGGCCACCACCACCACGTGCGGCGTGTTCAGTTCGACGTTCAACCGTCTCGCGCGGCGCTCCAGTTGGGCGATGGGCCGCTGTGAGCGGGTGAGCAGGTCGTCCAGGAACTCGTCACGCACCTGGCCCTCGACCGCGGCGGTGCGGCTCTTGTCGAGCAGCAGGAGTACCGCGATGGCCTGGGTGACGCGGCGCAGCGCCTGCCGGTCGCGTTCGGAGACCGGCCGCCCGGTGTACAGGAACAGGGTGCCAAGGACCTCGGCCCCGGCGGAGATCGGCGCCGCGCACCCGCCGTGCGCCAGCGGCACCGGCTCGCGCGCCGCGTGGGCGTCCAGGGTCGCCGCCTCCAGCGCGGTCTCCATCGCCTCCACGGTGTCGCCGCAGGAGGCCAGCGTGGTGCCGTTGGGCGCGTAGACCCGGACCATGCCGCCGAGTTCCTTGCTCGCCTCGCTGACCAGGGTGTGCAGTTCGCCGCCGTTGAGTGCCAGGTCCACCAGGCGGATGTGGGAGTCGCCCAACTCCTGGTTGCCCTGGAGCGCGGCCTCGGTGTGGGCCACGCGCTCCTGCAACTCCGTGACCTGCTCGGTGGTGCGCTGGGCGGACTCGGCCTTGCCGATCGCCGCCCCGGCCAACTGGCCGAGCGAGGCCATCAGCGAGATCTCGTCGGCCGTGAAGTGCCGCACGTTGCGGTCGGCCACGTACAGCACGCCGAACGGTGGCTGGGTCTGGCTGAGCGGGACGCCCATCATGGCCCGCAGCCCCTCCGTGCGCACCACCTGGTCGATCGCGGGGCTGTGTCGGATGCGCTGGTCAGCGAGGTAGTCGGCGGTCCAGAAGGGCGCCGGGCTGGACATCACGTCGCCGCCGATGCCTTCGCCGTAGGGCAGCCGCAGCCCGACGTTGAGGGCCGATATGTGCCCGTCGGAGGAGCGGACGAGGCTGTAGCGCGGATCGTCGTCGGGGAAACTGATCCAGGACATGTCAAGGCCGAGGAGCAGTCTGGAGCGGCGCGTGATGGCGCGCAGTACGGTGTGCAGGTCCTGCGGGTGGGAGAGTTCGCGCGCGGTGTCCACCAACGCGCTCAGCCCCGATTCACGGCGCTGATGGCGCTGCACTTGGGTGTGGACGACCAGCCCCAGTCTTTTCGCCCGCTCTAATCGGTTCATTTCCTGCGCCGACAGGCCCTGTTGTCGGGCCTCCTCGGTCAGCGCCTCGTACCATTCCATCGGGGCTTGCTTGGCGAGTAGTTCGAGTACGGCGAGAACGTCTGATTCCGCTTTTTCATCCGGCATGGCCGTTGCCTGCACCCCCTGAGTCACGGCTGAGTATGGATCCACGCGCGTATGCCACACGGTCTTACCAGCCGTACTTGCGCCGTCAACGATGCCCAAAAAGCGCGAAAGAATGTAAGGCCGGTTACGGGTGGTGGCTGGGGCACCACCCCGGGGGGCCGGCAGTGTTGCTGGGTCACCTTCCGGCACTCCGGTTGCATAACCGAGAGTTGACCTGCGTCGAAGTGGTGAGCGTGGGCTCACCAGGGGTTTGGGGGGATGTAGGTGTCGGACGTCCGCGATTACCGACGTTCACTTGCGCGCAGCCGTGAGGCGTTACGCAGCGGAGAACGTCCGAAAACGTTCCTGCTGGACGGCCGGGAGTGGGATCTCCTACCGGAGGTGTTTGCTCCGGATATCTCGCCCTCGTCCGGCCACTCCCTCGCCCTCCTCGGGCTGTCCCCCCACCTCACGCCGCGTTCCGGTTCGCTGCTCGAAATCGGCTCGGGCACCGGGGTGGTCGCCGTGCTGAGCGCCGTCGCCGGGTGCGAACGCGTGGTCGCCGCCGACATCAACCCGCAGGCCGTACGGAACACGGCCAGCAACGCGGCACGGCACGGCGTCGCCGACCGGGTGCGCGCGGTGCGCAGCGACCTGTTCGACGGCCTGGACCCCGCCGAGCGCTTCGACGTGATCTTCTGGCACTCCAACTACGTGTTGGCGCCGGCCGACTACGCCTACCGCGACATGCACGAGCGCGGCTACGTCGACCCGGGGTACGCGGCCCACCGCCGCTATCTGGCGCAGGCGGGCGCCTGGCTGGCCCCGGGCGGGCGCGTGTTGCTGCACTTCAGCAGTCGGGGAGACCTGGCCGCACTGGAGCAGGTGGCGGACGAGACCGGCTGTCGCCTGGTCGCCGCCCGCACCCTGTCGGCCCGCGAGGGCGAGCACCAGATCGAGCACACCTTGCTTGAGGTGGTCGCCCGGCGCGGCTAGGCCGGCACCGTGCGGTGCGCCGCGGTGGGAGCGGGCGCCTGGACGGGAACGGGCGCCCGGCGACGGCGTCGTACGAGGCGACGGCCGTCCATACGCGATGGGCCCTCGGCCGTGACGTGCCCGGCCCTCGCCTGACGGAGGGGGATCGACCATGGGCACGCCCATGCGCACGTTGCTGATAGACAACTACGACTCATTCACCTACAACCTCGTCCACTACCTTGCGGACGTCAACGGGCGGGAACCGGACGTCATCACCAACGACGACCCCACCTGGCGCAGCGCCCACCTGGCCGCGTTCGACAACGTCGTGTTGTCACCGGGGCCGGGAAACCCCGCTCGCCGGGGCGATTTCGGCATCTGCCGCGAGGTGATCCAGGAGGCCGCCATTCCGCTGCTCGGGGTGTGCCTCGGCCATCAGGGACTGGGGCTGCTGAGCGGTGCGCAGGTGGTCCCGGCACCGGAGCCGCGCCACGGTCGCATCTCGCCCGTACTGCACGACGGCACCGGGCTTTTCGCCGCCATCCCCTCGCCGTTCGACGTGGTCAGGTACCACTCGCTGGCCGTCGCCGGGCTTTCGCCCGAGCTCCAGGCCACCGCCTGGACCGCGGACGGCGTGGTGATGGGACTGCGCCACCGCCACCGGCCCCAGTGGGGCGTGCAGTTCCACCCCGAGTCCATCGCCGGGCACTACGGGCACCGCCTGCTGGCCAACTTCCGGGACCTGAGCGAGCGGTTCACCCGCGGCACCTCGCGCGGCCCCCGGGCCGCCCTCCTCACCACCAGCGGCCTGGTGGGCCAGCGCCCCCGACCCCGACCCCGACCCCGCCCGGCCGGCATCCAGCGGCCCGCCCCACTGGGCCCGCCCCCGCCCGCCCAACTCCGCACGCCCCCGCCCGCCCAACTCCGCACGCCCCCGCCCGCCCAGCCCTGCACGCCCCCGCCCGCCCAGCACCGGCGCGAGCTGCGGGTGCTGTGCCGGACGTTGCCCACGCGGTGGAGCGACGAGGCGGCCTTCGCCGCCCTGTTCCACGGCGGTGACCACGCCTACTGGTTGGACAGCAGCAGGCCCGACGCCGGGCCCGGGCGGTTCTCCATCATGGGCGACGCCTCGGGCCCGCTCGCCCGGGTGGCGAGCGCCGACGCCACCCGCGGCACCGTGACGGTCCGCTCCCGCTCCGGCACCGAGGTGATCGCCGGCGGGTTCCTGTCCTGGCTCGACCGGGACCTGCGCGGGCTGCGCACCACCGCCCCCGAACTGCCCGTCGACTTCGCCCTGGGCTGGGTGGGCTACCTCGGTTACGAGCTCAAGGCGGAGTGCGGCGGCGAGCGCGCCCACCCGGCGGAGGACGCCGACGCGGTCATGGTCTTCAGCGACCGGGCCCTGGTCATCGACCACGCCACCGGGACCAGCCACCTGCTGGCGCTGGCCGAGGACGACGGCGCCCCGGCCAACGACTGGCTCGACGCGGCGGCCGAGCGGCTCGCCACCCTGGTCGACACCGAACTGCCGGCGCCCGCACCACCGCTGCCGACCGGCGAACTCACCCTGCGGCACAGCCCCGAGCGGTACCGCGAGCTCATCGCCGAGTGCCTCACCGAGATCGGCAGGGGCGAGACGTACGAGGTGTGCCTGACCAACCTGGCCGAGGCCCGCGGCGACCTGGAGCCCTGGGACGCCTACCGCCACCTGCGGCGGGTCAGCCCCGCCCCGTTCGCCGCCTTCCTCGACTTCGCCGGCGTCAGCGTCCTCAGCACCTCGCCCGAACGGTTCCTCAGCGTGGACCGCTACGGGTGCGCCGAGTCCAAGCCGATCAAGGGCACCCGGCCGCGCGGCGCCACCCCCGAGGAGGACCGTGAACTCGTCGCGGACCTGCTCACCAGCGAGAAGGACCGGGCCGAGAACCTGATGATCGTGGACCTGGTCCGCAACGACCTCGGCCGCTGCGCCCGGCTCGGCTCGGTGGAGGCGGAGGAGATCTTCCGCGTCGAGTCGTACGCCAAGGCCCACCAGTTGGTCAGCACCGTACGGGCCAGGCTGCGGCCCGAGATGTCCGCGGTGGACTGCGTACGGGCGGCCTTCCCGCCCGGCTCGATGACGGGCGCCCCCAAGATCCGCACCATGCACATCATCGACCGTCTCGAAGGGGGGCCGCGCGGCATCTACTCCGGTGCCATCGGCTACTTCTCGCTGACCGGCGCGGCCGATCTGAGCGTGGTGATCCGCACCGCCGTACTCACTCCGGGCCGGGTGCGGTACGGCGTCGGCGGCGCCATCATCGCCCTGTCCGACGCCGAAGCCGAGTACGCGGAGACCGTCGTCAAGGCGGCCCCGCTGACCGCGCTCACCGGGGCGGAGCTCCCGGCCCTCCGGCAGGATGCGCTGACCCGCTGACCCACCCGCTGGTGGGCGGGGCCGGTGGGCCTGGGTGGGGGCGCGCCGGTGGGGCCCGCCGGGCCGGGTGGGGCTGGTGCGAGACCGGCGCGGGGCCGGTGGGTGGCGGTGGTCGGCGCGGGGCGGTTCGCGTACGCGGGCGGCCCGGGAGGTGGCCGCGCGTGCGCGCGCCCGGTCGGGCCGGTAGCCGGGCCACCTTCC
>NZ_JBLIWA010000016.1:153329-164776 GCF_047525675.1 Streptomyces sp. 796.1
GCTCAGATCGGCCGCGCCGGTCAGCGAGAAGTAGTCGATGGCACCGGAGTAGATGCCGCGCGGAGGAAGCAGCGTGGTGGCGGGGCGGGGGCGGGGGCCGAGTCGGCGCGGACCGGACACGGCCGGGGCGCGCGGGATGGCGGGGCGCCCCGTCAGATGGCCGGGGTGGCCCCGCGTCGCCCCCGTACACCCGGTGCCCTGTCGCGGCGGTGCCGCGATGCCGAAGTTAACCCCGTAAACCAGAAAAGCGCGATGTGTCGGCCCCGAGTTCGCCCGCGCGGATTTGGATGGCCCCGTCCTTGCCGGGGGATTTCGCTGCCCGAAAGTCGGCGGTCGTGTCACTCATTTCGGGCGGTGTCGCTCGATGGAGTTCGCACGCCGTTCACGCGGCGAGATGCGCCGCACGCCGGCCGCCGGCTCCGGCCGCATCCGGCCGCAGGAAGCGGACCTGATGGATTCCCGCCCACCTGACGGATTACGGCGAATGGCGTTGGAATTGGCCCCGCCTCGGATTGAGGATCTGGGAATCCACGCATTCCACCTGTTCAGGGAGGGCCACGGTCATGGCTCAGCAGCAACATCCGGCGGCAGCCGCGCGGCACGCGGTGCGCACGAGGCCCGCGCGCACCGCCCGGGACGGGGGCCGGCGCCATGGCTGAGCGCGGCGGAGACGAAGGCGGCATAGCCCGGCGCACGTTCATCGCCGGCGGCACCGCCGCGCTCACGGTCACGGCCCTGACCCCCGGCATCGCCGCCGCGCGCCCGAAGCGGGCGCCCGAGACCGACCCCGTCGTGCGCACCACGGCCGGCGCCCTGCGCGGCACCCGCAACGGCGCCGTCTCCGTCTTCCGCGGCATCCCCTACGCGCAGCCCCCCGTGGGCCCGCTGCGCTTCTCCTCGCCCCGGCCGCCGAAGCCCTGGCAGGGCGTGCGGGACGCCGTCGACTACGGCCCCACCGCCATCCAGTTCCAGGGCACCGAAGGCCAGGAAGACTGCCTGTACGCCAACGTCTGGACGCCCGGCACCCGCGGCGCCCGCCCGGTCCTCGTCTTCATCCACGGCGGCGGCTGGCAGTCGGGCGCCGGCAGCCTGCCCAACTACGAGAGCAGCAGGCTCGCCGAGCGTGGCGACCTCGTGGTGGTGACCTTCAACTACCGGCTGGGTGCCTTCGGTTGGGGGCTGCACGAGGAGTTCGCCGACCCCTCGACCGGCTCCATCGCCAACTGGGGGCTCCAGGACCAGGCGGCGGCGCTGCGCTGGCTGCGGGCGAACGCCGCGGCCTTCGGCGGCGACCCCGACAACATCACCGTCTCCGGCGGATCGGCCGGCGGCGCGACCACCTGGCAACTGAGCTTGCTGCCGCAGACCCGCCCGCTCATCCGCCGCATCATCCCCATCAGCCCGGCCCACATCTGGACCCCGGCCGCCGCGCTCACCCCGCAGGACGCCCGCCGGGCCTACGAACTGGTGGCCAAGGACCTCGGCGTCACGGTGTCGAAGCTGCGCGAGGTGCCCGCGTACGCACTGCGCGACAGTTGGGAGAAGCTGTTCGCCGGTTCGCCCGCCGACCGGCCGCTGGCCAGCGGCCGGGCCTACCGCGGGCCGGTCATCGACGGCGAGTGGATGCGCGGCCCGCTGCACCGACTGCCCGTGCCCGAACTGCCGACCCTCAGCATCAACACCGACACCGAGGGCTCCTTCTACACCGGGCCTAACCCGCCCACGCCCGCCCCGGCCCCCACGCCCACCGACGAGGCGTCGCTGCGGGTGGCCGTGCGCGCCGTGCTCATCAAGGGTGCGGTGCAGGTCACCGATGCCGAGGTGGACGCCTGCATCGCCGCCTACCGGGCCGCGGCCATCGCCGACGGCCTGCCGCACGACCCGCTCAGCCTGTGGACCGAAATCTGGGGCGACGGCCTGTTCCGCTACCTCGCTGTGCGCCTCGCCGAGAAGCAGGCCCGCGCCGGCGTCGTACCGCAGTACCGGATGGAGTTCGCCCACCCGGTGCGCGCCCCCTGGTTCGGTACGCCGCACGAGGCGACCTCCAAGTTCCTCTTCGGCAGCTTCAAGCTGCCCGCCAACGCCCCGCAGTACGGCGACGGGCCGCTGGAAGAGACGGTGTCCAACGCGTTCATGGACCTCGTCGCCTCCTTCGCCCACACCGGCGCACCGGCCGTCGACACCGTGCGCCACTGGCCCGTCTTCGACCCCGCCCGGGCCACCGCGCTGCGCCTCGGCGGCCCCGACGTCGCCCGCCTGGTCACCACGTCCAAGGCGCGCCAACTCAGCTACTGGGACACCGCCGGCTGGGGCCCGCGCCCCTGACCCGGCGCCCCACCGCACCGGCCCTACACCCCACCGCGGTGCGCCGGACGCCCCACCCACGTGGTGCGCCCGGCGCGCCGGCCCCTGCCCCTCGCGCTCCCGCCCCCAGCCTGCCCGCCCGGCCCGCCGGGCCCGTCACTCGCACGCGGCCGTCCGGCACCGGCACAACCGCCATCGATTGCGGAGGCAACCCCGTGGACCACGCCCTGCTCGACATCCACCTCAAACCCGCACTCCAGCAGCCCGACTGGGAGGACGCCTCCCAAGTCCAGCGCATGCGCGACGAGTTGGCGACGCGACCGGCCCTGGTGCGGGCGCAGGACGTCAGGACCCTCCGCGGCCAACTGGCCAAGGTGGCCGCCGGCGAAGCCCACGTGGTGCAGTCCGGCGACTGCGCCGAGGACCCCACCGAATGCACCTCCGGCTACGTCGCGCGCAAGGCCGCCCTGCTCGACCTGATGGCCGGGGCGCTGAAGATGATCACGTACAAGCCGGTGGTGCGCGTCGGACGGATCGCCGGACAGTTCGCCAAGCCGCGCTCACGCCCCACCGAGCAGATCGGCGACCGCGAACTCCCGGTCTACCGGGGCCACATGGTCAACGGATGCGAGCCCTCGCCCGAGAGCCGCCGCCCCGACCCGCTCCGGCTGCTGACCTGCTTCATGGCCGCCGGCGACATCATGGGCCACCTCGGCTGGCGCGACGGCCGCGGCGGCGCCGCCGGCCGCATCGAGGCGCCCATCTGGACCAGCCACGAAGCACTGCTGCTCGACTACGAGATGCCGCTGCTGCGCCGCGAACCCGACGGACAGGTCTACCTCGGCTCCACGCACTGGCCGTGGATCGGCGAGCGGACCCGGCAGCCCGACGGCGCCCACGTGGCGCTGCTCGCAGCCGTGGCCAACCCGGTGGCCTGCAAGGTCGGCCCCGGGATGAGCACCGACGTGCTGCTCGACCTGTGCGAACGGCTCGACCCGAACCGGGAACCCGGCCGGCTGACCCTGATCGCCCGGATGGGCCCGGAGGCCGCCGCCGAACGCCTGCCGGCCCTGGTGGAAGCCGTCCGCGCGGCCGGCCATCCGGTGAGCTGGCTCACCGACCCCATGCACGGCAACACCGTCACCGCCCCCGGCGGCCTCAAGACCCGCTACGTGGAAACCGTGGAGCGCGAGGTGGACGTGTTCCAGACCGCGGTACGCCAGGCCGGCGGCGTGGCCGGTGGTCTGCACCTGGAGACCACCCCCGACGACGTCACCGAGTGCGTACGCGACGAGTCCGAGGCGCACCGCGTCGGCGACAAGTACGCCAGCTTCTGCGACCCGCGGCTGACCGCCAGTCAGGCAATGAGCGTGGTCTCGCGCTGGCGCGGCTGAAATGCACCGCCGTGCGCCCTACCTGACCTGTCAACAGCGCGCGGCACACTGGGAGTTGACCGGCACGGCACAGTCAGCGAAGGAGGCGTAACGATGGACAACAAAGTGGCCGTGGTCACCGGAGCGGCGGGCGGCATCGGTGCGGAGGTGGTGCGCGCGCTGAGCGCCCGCGGTGCCCGGGTGGCCGCCGTGGACCTGGACGCGGACCGGCTCAAGACCGCGGTCGGCGACCTGCCCGGCGTGCACGCGTTCCCCGCGGACGTCACGTCGGCCGGTGAGGTGCGCGCGCTCGTCGACGCCGTCGAGGAGCGCGTGGGAGAAGTGGACTACCTCGTCAACGCGGCCGGCGTGCTGCGCACCGGCGCGGTGCGCAGCTACACCGAAGCGGACTGGGCGGCCACCTTCGCGGTCAACGCGACCGGAGTGTTCCTGATGTCGCAGGCGGTCGTGGACCGGATGGTCCCGCGCTCGCGCGGCGCGATCGTCACCGTCGCCTCCAACGCCGCCGGCACCCCGCGCAGCGAGATGGCCGCCTACTGCGCGTCCAAGGCCGCGGCGACGCTGTTCACCAAGTCCCTGGGGCTTGAGGTCGCCCAGTACGGCATCCGCTGCAACCTGGTCGCCCCCGGCTCCACCGACACGCCCATGCTCAGCTCCATGTGGCACGACGAATCGGGCCCGCGCGGCACCATCGAGGGCCGCCCCGACGCGTACCGCGTCGGCATCCCGCTCGGGAAGATCGCCCGCCCCTCCGACATCGCCGACGCCGTCGTCTTCCTGCTGTCCGACCAGGCGGCGCACATCACCCTGCACGACCTGACGGTGGACGGCGGCGCCACGCTGGGCGTCTAGCCCCCGCGCCCGCCGGCGCCACCAGGCACGGGACGCCGCCCACCGGCCCGGGCACCCCGCCGACCACGGCCGGGTGCCCGGGCCGCGCGCGCCCCCCACCCGGGCCAGCCCCGGGTACGCGCGTCCGCGCAGCTCGCCACCCATACGGCAACGGTCCGCCGCCTCCCGAGAGGACGCTCATGCCCGGCATTCCGCCGATCAAGACCTACCCCCTGCCGACCGTCGGGGACCTGCCCGACAACACCGCGTCGTGGTCCGTGGACCCACGGCGCGCGGTGCTGCTCGTCCACGACATGCAGCGGTATTTTTTGGCCCCGCTGCCCGAGCCGCTGCGCTCCGCCGTGGTGCGCAATGCCACCGCACTGCGCGACCGGTGCGCGGGCGCCGGCGTCCCGGTCGCCTACACCGCCCAACCCGGCGGGATGAGCGACGCGGACCGCGGCCTCCTCAAGGACTTCTGGGGCCCGGGCATGCGGGTGGACCCCGCCGACCGCGAGGTGGTGGACGCCCTCGCCCCGGCGCCCGGTGACTGGCTGCTCACCAAGTGGCGCTACAGCGCCTTCTTCCGCACCGATCTGCTGGCCCGAATGCGCGAATCGGGCCGTGACCAGCTCATCGTCTGCGGCGTGTACGGGCACGTGGGCGTGCTGATGTCGGCGGTCGAGGCGTTCACCCACGACATCGAGACGTTCCTGGTGGCCGACGCCATGGCCGACTTCTCCGCCGACTACCACCGGATGGCCATCGAGTACGCGGCGAGCCGCTGCGCGGTGGTCACCACGACGAAGGAAATCCTCGCATGAACGACGGCACACCCCGGCTCCGCCCCACGCCCCAGCCCACCGCCCACCCCACCGGCGGAGAGGACCCGACCGGTGCGCCGGAGTTACTTGAGCGCGTACTGACCGGCCGGGCCCCGGTCTTCGCCCTGCTGCACCGTCCGGAGAGCACGGGCCCCGGCCAACTCGACGTCCTCACCGGCACCATGAGTAGCCCCGCGACCCTCGCCGACCTCCCGGTTCCGGACCGGTCCGACACTCCCGAAGCAGCCGGCGCCGGCCCCCGGCACGAGGTACTGACGCTCGTCCCCTACCGGCAGATCACCGAGCGCGGCTACACCTGCGCCGACGACGGCGAACCGCTGCTGGCCATGACCATCACCGAACAGACCACCGCACCGGTGGCCGACGTCATCGCCCAGATCCCGGATCTGCCCCTGGAGCTGACGGGGCGCCACTTCGACGTGGACGACGACAGCTACGCGGACATCGTGCGCCGCATCATCGACGAGGAGATCGGCACCGGCGAGGGCGCCAACTTCGTCATCAAGCGCTCCTTCGTGGCCACCATCGGCGACTACGGGCCCGAGCACGCCCTCACCCTCTTCCGCCGGCTCCTGGAACGCGAGTCCGGCGCGTACTGGACCTTCGTCGTGCACACCGGCGACCGCACCTTCGTCGGCGCGACCCCCGAGCGCCACGTCAGCCTGCGCCACGAGCGGGCCGTGATGAACCCCATCAGCGGCACCTACCGCTACCCGGCGTCGGGCCCCACGCTGCCCGAGGTCATGGACTTCCTCGCCGACCGCAAGGAGGCCGACGAGCTGTACATGGTGGTCGACGAAGAGCTCAAGATGATGGCCCGCATCTGTGAGTCGGGCGGCCGGGTGGTGGGCCCGTACCTCAAGGAGATGGCCCGCCTCGCGCACACCGAGTACTTCATCGAGGGCAGGTGCCTGCGCGATCCGCGCGAGGTGCTGCGCGAGACGCTGTTCGCCCCCACCGTCACCGGCAGCCCGCTGGAGAGCGCCTGCCGCGTCATCGCCCGGCACGAGCCGCACGGCCGCGGCTACTACAGCGGCGTCGTCGCACTCATCGGGCGTGACGAACGGGGCCGCGCCGCCATGGACTCGGCCATCTTGATCCGCATCGCCGACATCGACGCCGGCGGGCAGGTCCGGGTCGGCGTGGGCGCCACCCTGGTGCGCCACTCCGACCCGGTCTCCGAGGTCGCTGAGACCCGGGCCAAGGCGGCCGGCATGATCGCCGCCCTGGAGAGCAACGGCAGCTCACGGTTCGGCGCCCACCCCCGGGTACGGGCGGCCCTCGCGGAGCGCAACGCCAGCCTCGCCGAGTTCTGGCTCGCCGAGGCCGCCCAGCGCGCCAGGCCGCGCCCGAACCTGGCCGGCCGCAGCGTCCTGGTCGTCGACGCCGAAGACACCTTCACCTCCATGATTGGTCACCAACTCACCGCACTGGGACTGGAGGTGACGGTCCGTCGACACACTGAACCGTACGCCTTCGACGGCCACGACCTGGTGGTGCTCGGCCCGGGGCCAGGTGATCCCAGGGACGGCACCCACCCCAAGATCGCCCATCTGCGGGGGGCGGTCACGCAGTTGCTGGCCGAACGCCGCCCCTTCCTCGCGGTGTGCCTGAGCCACCAGGTGCTCAGTACCAGGCTGGGCCTCACCATCCACCGCCGCGAGGTGCCCAACCAGGGCGTGCGCCGCGAGATCGACCTGTTCGGACGGCGCGAACGGGTCGGCTTCTACAACACCTTCGCCGCCCACAGCGCCACCGACAAGGCCGAGTGCCCGGGCGTGGGCGTGGTCGAGGTCAGCCGGGACCGCACCACCGGCGAGGTGCACGCCCTGCGCGGACCGCACTTCGCCTCCATGCAGTTCCACGCCGAGTCGGTGCTCACCGACGACGGCCCGCGCATCGTCGGTGACCTGCTCGCCGGCCTCAGTGGCGCCCTGCTGCCGGCCAGCGCCGACCGCGGCTGACCGGCCGCGCCGGGCGCGGGCGAAGGCCCCCGGACCAGTGGCTGCTGGTCCGGGGGCCTTCGGCCGTGCGCCCGTGGGGGCCAGGGACGGCTGGGCCCAGAACGCAGGCCCAGCCGCTCAGCTAGACGATGATGCTGGTCAGACCGGTCTCACCGGCGTGCGAGCGCACCGCAACCGGCACATGTGCGGTGGGCGGCAGCGCCAGCGCCGCCCGGGCGATCGCGTCCGAGTCGCCGAGCGTCACCGAGTCCACGCCGGGCCGGATGCCGGCCGCCGTCACCCAGTGCACCGACTCGGTCGGCACCCCGTAGGCGAAACGCCGCGGGTGCGCGCGACCCTTGGCGTCCAGCAGCCGGTAGGGCCGCTCGGTCACCGCGAGGCCACCCGTCTGGTAGCTGCCACCACCCGAGGACTGGATGCGGTACGGGGTGGCCTGGTCGGTGTTGAGCAGATGGCTCAGCAGCGGGTCCCGGGTGCGGCGCACGTCGGGCTCCGGCAGCCGGGCCTCGATCAGCGTGTTGGCCCGGATCGGCGGCCCCGGCACGTCGGTTGACTCCATCACGAACGCCGGGTTCACCGTGTCGATCCGGATCAGCGTGCCGGGCCCGGTCAGCTCCAGCACACCCGCCTCCACCAGCGCGATCAGCTCCTCGATGCGGGAGGCCGGCGGACCGATGGACAGGTACGCGTTGAGCGGCGTGTACCAGCCCTCCAGGTCGTCGCGGTGCGAATCGCCGTCCAGACCGCCGTGGTCCACCGCGAGCCGGATCTCGTTGCGCAGGTCGCGCAGCACGTCGAGGGCGGCCTTCAACGGCCCGCTGACGTTGCCCGCCCGGGCCTGCCGTACGTCCTCCGCCAGGTACTCCACCAGCCAGGCGTTGAACTCCGTTCGCGAGGTGAACTCGCGTCCGCGGTACGGCTGGGAGAGCCGCTCCCAGTCCCACCGCTCGGCCGGTGTGATGGCGAAGGAGTCCAGCAGCAACTCCCGCTCCCGACCCTCGCCGAGCAGCAGGTACCGGGAGATGAACGAGGCACGTTCGTCGGACCGGCCCATCTGTTCCAGCAGGGTGCCGTAGTAGACGCTCTCGACCTCGCGGGAGATCAACGGCCACAGGTCCGTACCGAAGTGCACCGGGCGCCCGTCGCGGGCCCTGGCCCGCAGCCCGGCGATGTACTCCTGGGTGAGCAGCCGCGGGAAGTAGCGGCCGTAGGGGCCCTTCTGGTTCTCGCCGCGGGCCTGGTAGGGCACCCCGCGCCGGGAACTCGCGTACAGCTTGGGCTCCTTGCCCGACGCCTTGTACACCAGCCGCTCGCCCTCCCGGACGAACTCGCCGTCGCGCCCGGCGGTGAACAGCGCCATGTGGTCGAAGAAGTTCAGCCCGAGCCCGCGCAGCAGCACCGGGGTGCCGGGCTTGACGCCGCTCAGGTCCACGTCGGCCGGGTTGGCCGGCGTGATGTACGTCAGGTGGTGGATGCGGGCCAGGCTCGCGGTGCGCTCCTCGCGCGGCGTGAGCCTGGCCGACACGTGCCCCTGGGCGAGCACGATCGCATCGAGCTCGTTCAGCCGCGTACCGTCCTCCAGGCGGAGGCCCTGCGGGCCCATCGGGATGCCCTGCGTGTCGGCCATCGCCACCGCCCGCGAGCGGTGCACCCGGATCGAGACGTGCCGCGGGGCCTGGGCGTTGATCTGCTGGAAGCAGTCGTGCAGGTAGCAGCCGTAGAAGGCACGGGTGGGATAGTCGTCCGGGCCCAGCCGCTGCGCCTGGGCCAGCGTCTCGGCGCTGTAGGTGTCGAACTGGCTGGCCACCGAAAGGCTCTTGGCCCACTCGTACAGGCTAGGCCCCGGCTCGATGGGGCCCTCGATCTGCGCGCTGTCGTCGGTGTAGACGGTGATCTGCGAGGCCACGGTGTTCATCAACAGGTGGCGTGACTGGTCGGTGCGCCACACCCGGCCGGGGCCCGGCGGGTCAGGGTCCACGATGTGCACCGTGATCGCCTCGTGCGAGGGGGCGACCCGTTCGTTGGCGCACAGCCGTTCCAGGACCGAAAGCCCGCGGGGTCCCGCACCCACGATGCAGATCTCGACATGACCTGTGCTCATCAAGGCACTCCATGGGAGAAGAGGGGCACGCAGGGACGCTTACTTGGCCGGGCCGCCGGAGTTGATGATGCGGGCGAGCTCCAGCCGCTTGATCTTGGTGGTGGCGGTGTGCGGCAGGTCGTCCAGGCGCCACTGCACCGGGTCGGCCATCGGGGGCAACCCGGCCGTCGCGGCCCGCCAGGCCGCCAGGTCCAGCGGCTCGTCACCCTTGGTGGACACCACCGGCACCGCGCGACCGTCGTCACCGGGGATGATGATGACCTCGGCCAGGTTGTCCAGCCGAGCGAACAACTGGTCCTCAGCGGCCAGCGTGCTGCCGAACCCGGGGATCTCGTCCACCTCCCGGTCCAACAGGTGCAGGCACCCCCACTTGGTGCGGTAACCCACGTCACCCATCCGCCACCAGGAGCCGTTGGTCTGCGCCGCGTACCGCTCGGGCTCACCGAGGAAGGTCACCGCGCGACCGTCGCTGCGCACCTCGATGTAGCCGGGCGACTCCTTGGTGGGCGGGGCGCCGTCCCGGCTGACCACCCGTACGCCGGTCATACCGGGGAACGGCACGCCCACACAGCGCCCGTCGGCCTCAAGGGAGCGCAGCTTGGTGTAGGACCGCGCCACCACCGGCCCGGTCTCGCTCTGCCCGTAGAGCTGCCCGAAGACCGGCGCGGTACGGCGCGTCGCCCGCAGCAGCCGGTGCACGGTGCGCGGGTGGATGGCGTCGAAGGTGCTGCTGAACAGCCGTACGTTGGCCAGCGGCTCGCGCGGGTCGTCGGCCAGCTTCTCCCACAACATGTACGAGTTGGGGTGCGCCTCGATGATGCCGGGGCGCAGCCGTACGAAGTAGTCAGCCACGTGCTCCGGGTCGTCGTCGGTCAGCACCAGCAGCGGGAAGCCGCGCGCCAGGGAGATGAGCACCGCGCTGATCACCCGGGAGTGGACGAACGACACGTGCATGGCCACCGTCTCGCGCTTGCGCAGCAGCGTGACGGCCGCGGCCTGCGGGCGGTAGCGCGACTGGAGGCTGTAGCTGGTGTGCACGGCCATCTTCGGCAGCCCTGTGGTGCCCGAGGTGTGGGTGACCAGCGTCGGGTGGTCCCGGGGCATGACCACCGGAGCGACGCGCCGCACGTCGGTCAGTTCCGCGAGCGCGGTGGCGCGCGGGTGGGAGCCCGAGGCCAACAGCACGCTGTCGGCGACGTCGAAGACCTCGTCGGACAGCTCGTTGTCCAACTTGGCCCGGTCGGTGAGCAGGTACGGCTGGTTGACCCGGGGCAGCATCTGGAGGACGGAGCCACCGTCGAGCTTGGGGGAGAGCATCACTGGCACCGCACCGATGCGCGCGGTGGCCGAGGCGATGAGCGGGATGTCGAAACCGTCGGTCTTGTACACCACCACGTGGTCACCCGGCCGGACCCCAACGGCCCACAGGCGGGAGGCGAAGTCGGCCACCACATCGGCGAGTTCGGTCACCGTGAACCGACGTCCAAGCTGCGGCGCGATACCCAGGTCGTGATCAAGAATGACGACATTGGCCGGGTGCTTGGCCGCCACCCGGTCGAATGCCGTACCCAGGCGAATTCCCTGGTTCCTGATGCGCTGCAGAATCATGTACCCACCTTTCCCGATGACGTCGACGCAGCCCGAGCTGAAGTCACCTGGTGAACGGCCGCCCCGCGGGCGGTCCCGGATCGTGCGTACGGCTGAGACGCGCTGAATCCATGCAGGAGGAGAGAGCGCGGAGGGAACGCGGAGGATGGTGTCCGGTCAGGAAAGCGGCGGCGTGCCGAGCTGCGTGGCTTACTGGCTGGAATCTTCGCGAGCCCCTGACCGGCCGGTCAACGAGCGGCTTCGGGGTCCGTCAAGTCCGCCCGGACGGCGCGGGCGCCCGCCGCACGCGGGTGCTCGATGCGGGTGCCCCTGTGGGCGCGCCCCGTCCCGGGGGTTGCCGCGGGACGGGGCGCGAGGTGGGGGGGGGGGGGGGGGGGGGGGGGGGGGGGGGGGGGGGGGG